>DATKJN010000218.1:0-9599 GCA_035543655.1 Burkholderiaceae bacterium
GCGCGCGCCGCAGGCCGACTTCGAAGTCGGCGGCCGGCACTTCGGGGCGTTCGTGCACGACTGGCGTGCCGAGCCGGCGGCGGCGTGGATCGTCGGCGAGCGCAGGCCGATGCCCTTTGCGGCCGACGACAGCGTCGTGGCCGAGCGAGTTGACCCAGTGGCGTTGGTCGATGCGGTTCGCCAGGCGCTGCGCGATTTTCACGATGCGCAGGCGCTGCGCGAAGGCATGCTGGTGCGCATGCTGGCTGCGCGCGGTGCCGCCTGCGACCCACCGGCGCTGCGCGCGCGGCTGCGCGAGGCGCTCGAACGGCTTGCCGCGCATCCGCGCGATCGCAAGTTCCACGACGCGATCTGGCACACCTACATCGAGCCGATGCACAAGCAAGAGCAGGTGGCCGCCGAACTCGGCATCCCATTCGCCACCTACCGCTACCGGCTGCAGCAAGGCATCGAACGCATCGCGGCCGCGTTGCGGGTCGATTGACACACTCGACGCGCGCAGCGCGTCTTTTCATCAGCGATTGAGCAGCGTTTGCGCTGGAGTGTGCAGCGGTGCGCTCCTACGCTGGCTCCGACGGTCAACTCGGAGCTGCACATGCCAATCCTCTTTCACGCGACACGCCGCGGCTTTCTTCAGGCGTCGGCGGTCGCTTGCGCAGGGCCGCTGGTGGCGCGCTCGGCCGGACCAGCCCCGTTGCGCGTGATCGTGCCGTTTGCGCCCGGTGGTCCTTCTGACGTGGTGCTGCGCGCAATCGCGGCGCGCTGGAGCGAACGCCACACCCAGCCGCTCGTCATCGAGCACAAGCCGGGCGCTGCCGGCAGCATCGGCGCCGAGGCGGCGCGTCGTGCCGAGCCCGATGGCCTGACGTTGTTGTTTGCGCCGGCGGACGTGCTGGTCAACAACACCGCGACGTTTCGGGACCTGCCCTACGACCCGTTGCGCGACTTCAAGCCGCTGGCGCTGATCGGCCCGGTGCCGCTGGTGCTCGTGGTGCCGAGCGGCATCGGGGTGCGCACGCTGGCGGACTTCCAGACTTGGGCCAACGGTCGCCGAATCGGCTACGGCTCCTGGGGCGAAGGCAGCCATGCCCACCTGCTCGCCGAGTCCCTGCTCGTGCGTCAGTTGCACCTGGATGCGGTGCACGCGCCGTATCGCGGGCTCGCACCGATGCTGCAAGACCTGATCGGTGGTCAATTGAATGCCGGGTTTGCGGTGCCGCCTGCGGCCGCGCCGCACGTGACGACGGGTCGCTTGCACGCGCTGGCGGTTTCCGGCGAACGGCGCAGCGTTGCCCTGCCCAATGCGCCGACACTGCGCGAACTGGGCTTCGAGCAACCGGTGTTCCAGTTGCGGCAATGGGCCGCATTCATGGCGCCTGCTGCCACCCCGGCGGCAACGCTGACGAGGCTGGAGCACGACCTGAGCGCTGCGCTCGACGACGCTGCCGTGCGGCAGGCGCTGCAGCTCGCCGGCTTCGAGATCGAGCGCGCACTCGGCGCGGCCGACGCGGCCGCCACGCTGCGCGCCGACCTCGCGCTGATCCCGCCGCTGATCCGCGCGTTGGGCGTCACGCCGCAGTGAGGCCGTGATGCATCGCGCCTTCGGCACCGTGGCCGTGATCGGCGGCAGCATCGCCGGCTTGCTGGCGGCGCGCGTGCTGGCCGATCATGCCGGCGAGATTGTGTTGATCGAGCGCGACCCCATCGGCGAACAACCGAGCGGCGTGCGCAAAGGTGCGCCACAGGCGCACCACGCACACGCGATGCTCACCAGCGGCCAGCGCGCGATCGAGTCGCTGTGTCCGGGGTGGACCCACGCGCTCCTCGAGCGGGGCGCGCAATTCGGCAGTGGCAGCTTCTTCACCGCGGGCGGCTATCTGCACGCGCCGGCGCGCGATCCGAGCCTGTACGCGAGCCGTCCGCTGCTCGAGGCGCAGTTGCGGCGCCATGTGCTCGAGCAGCCTTCGCTGACCTTGCTCGACGGCTGGCAGGCCGATGCGCCGCAATTGGAGCGCGACCGCGTCGTCGGCGTGCGCGCGACACCGCTCGATGGCGGTAGCGCACGCGAGATTGCCGCCGACCTGGTGATCGACGCCAGCGGCCGCGGCTCGCGCACCGCGGCCTGGTTGGCCAGTGCGGGTTTTGCGGCGCCGGTCGTCGAGCGGGTCGAGGTGGGCATGCGCTACGCGTCGCGGCGGGTGCGGCGCGTGCCACGTGATCTCGACGGCCGCCTGTTCTTCAGCGTGTCGCCCTCGGCCGGGCGGCCGCGCGCTTGCGCTGTGCTGGCGCAGGAAGACGGCTGCTGGATCGTCACGATGATCGGCTACTTCGGCGATCAGCCACCGCTGGACGAAGCCGGTTTTCTCGCGTTCGCGCGCAGCCTGCCCGCACCCGAGGTCGGCGAACTGCTGCAGCGGGCCGAGCCGCTGGGCCCGATTCGCCCGTTTGCCTTTGCGGCCAACCAGCGTGTGCACCACGAACGCATGACGACGCGCCCTGCTGGGTTGCTGGCGATCGGCGACGCGCTGGCCAGCTTCAGCCCGGTGTATGGGCAGGGCATGAGCGTCGCCGCGCTGCAAGCGCTGGCGCTGCGTGCGTGCTTGTCGCATCGCGAGCGCGCGACACTGCAGACGCGCTATTTCCGCGCCGCTTCGCGGGTGATCGATGCGCCCTGGGGCATCACGGTCGGCAACGATCGCCAGCTTTCACCGGGCGGCCCGCATGGCAGCTGGGCGCAACGCGCACGCCACCGCTGGCTGCAGCGCGTGTTGCGCGCCGGTCACCACGACCACGATGTGGCGAGCGCGTTCCTGAGCGTGGCGCGACTGGTGGCGAGACCGGCGACGCTGGTGCGACCCGATGTCGTGCTGCGGGTCCTGCTTCAAAGCGGAAGTCCGCGCGCCAGTCCGACATCGGCCCTTCGATCGACCCCGCGGGTCCACTAGCGATCCACTCGCTTGCCGGGTCGTCGGAGCTTCGGCAGTGTCAATAGTGAACGGCGCGCGCATCGCCGGAGCCATTAATCTGCCGGCGACAGAAGGCAATGGATGCCCGCTTGATCGACGAACGGATGAAGTGCTCGCGACGTGGCCTGCTGGTGGCAGCGCCGGCCATGGCGTTGTGGCCCACCGCGATGGCGCAGCGCGATGGACGGCGCCACATCGCCTTTCTGTCGGCCACCACGGCCGTGGCTGCCGAGCAGTTTCTCAACGCGTTGCGCGCCGGTCTGGGCGAACACGGGCACGTGGACGGCACCAACCTGCGCATCGATCAGCGTTATGCCGATGGCGAAGTCGATCGCCTGCCCGCGCTTGCGGCGGAGCTGGTCGCCCTCGGGCCTGAGGTCATGGTCGCCACGCAGACCCCCGGCGCGCTTGCGGCCAAACGGGCCACCGATCGCATTCCAATCGTGATGGTGGCCGTGGGCGACCCAGTCGGCGTGGGTCTGGTGGAGTCTCTCGCCCGACCCGGGGGCAACGTGACCGGCGTGACCAACATGACCGGTGAGTTGGCCGGCAAGCGGCTGGAGATCCTCAAGCAGTCGTTGCCCGGCACGAAGCGGGTGTCGGTGATGTACAACCCCGACGACCCGGTGGCCACGGTGCAGCGCCGCAATGTCGAAGCGGTGGCGCCCCAGTTGGGCATCGAGCTCGGGCCGTTCGTTGCTGTGCGGCGCGCGAGCGACCTCGAAGCCGCGTTTGCGAGCATCAGCCGCAGTGGCGCACAAGCCGTGTTGCGGCTGGTCGACCCCGTGTATGTGCCGCTGCGCGGTCGCACCGTCGCATTGGCGGCGCGCCACAAGGTGCCGGTGATGTATGCCTTTGCGGCCGATGTCGACGCCGGCGGGCTCATGGCCTACGGCGCCGACAACCTCGACGTGTACCGCCGCGCCGCCGGACTGGTGGACAAGATCCTCAAGGGCGGCAGCGCCGGCGAGCTCGCGGTCGAGCGCCCCACGCGCTTCGAACTGGCGCTCAACCGGCGCACGGCGCAGGCGCTGGGCATCCGCTTCGCACCCGACATGCTGATGCGCGCCGATCGTGTGATCGAGTAGCCCGCGGACCGTCAGCGCCGAGGCGCGGGCAACGCGAGTTGCCGCGACACGTGCATGCACTGCCTGATGTGCTGCTCGCACACGACCTTGAGCGCCGAGAAGGTCAAGGCCGCCGACACCGCCTGCCCGGCGATGGGCACGACCTTGGCTGCCTGCTTGGTCGTCAGGCGGATGCCCACCATCTTCAGCACGGCGAGCACCACCTCGCGGGTGACGAGCCGGCCAATCAACACGCTGCCGCCGGCCGAGATCGCCTTGAACACGGCCACTTGCCGATCGGGCGCGAGCCGTTCGATCTGCTCGGGCGTGAGGCCGAACTTTTGATTGATCTCGGGGATGACCTTCAACAGCACGCCCACATCGGTGATCCAGTCGATGCCGGGCACCGGCAGCGCCGCAACGCCCGCCGCGAGCAGCGCGCGCTGATTCACCAGCCGTCGGCACTGCCGCGCCACAGCGGCGATGTCTTCCGGTGTGTCGGGCACGACGATCCAGTGCGCGGGTTCGGCCATGGCCGACCCACTGTAGCGCGAGTCGTCTCGGCGTTGCGCTGCAGGCCGCAACGCTTCACTTTCTGGACTTGGCCGCGCGCCGGTCCGCCTGCAGCATGCAGCCGTCAGTCCCCTGGACATGCAATTTGCCGGAGAAGACCATGGCCCTTCGCTTCACGCAACTCGATGGCGCAGTCATCGAAGTACCCGACCCTGCGCTGCAGGCCTTCAAGGCCTCGTTCCGCGGCGCGCTGCTCACGGCGGACGACCCGGCCTACGACGAGACGCGCAAGGTGTGGAACGCCATGATCGACCGCCGGCCCGCGCTGCTGGCCCGCTGCAGCGGCACCGCCGACGTGGTGCGTGCCGTGCAGTTCGCGCGCGAGCACCGCATCGTCAATTCCGTGCGCGGCGGTGGCCACAACATCGCCGGCCTCGCGGTGTGCGATGGCGGGTTGGTGATCGACTTGTCGCTGCTGCGCGGCGTGTGGGTCGACCCCGCCGGCCGCACGTGCCGTGCCCAGGCCGGCTGCACGCTCGGCGACGTCGACCGCGAAACGCAGGTGCACGGCCTGGCGGCCGTGCTGGGCTTCGTGTCCGCCACCGGCGTGGCCGGCCTCACCGTGGGCGGCGGCTTCGGCTACCTCACGCGATGCCACGGCTGGACCTGCGACACGGTGGTGTCGATGGACGTCGTCACCGCCGATGCGCGCGTCGTGCGCGCGTCGGCCGACGAGAACGCCGATCTGTTCTGGGCCCTGCGCGGCGGCAGCGGCAATTTCGGCATCGTCACTTCGTTCGAATACCGGCTGTTTCCGGTCGGGCCCGAGATCGTGGGCGGCGCGATTGCCTGGCGCGCGGAAGACAGCCGCAGCGTGCTCGAAGCGTTTCAAGACTTCAGCGCCAAGGCACCGCGCGAGCTGACCAGCGTGGCGGTGCTGCGCATCGCGCCGCCGGCACCGTGGTTGCCGAAAGAGGTGCACGGCAAGCCCATCGTCGCCATCTTCGTCTGCTACAGCGGCGCCTCGCCGCAAGAGGGCGAGGCCTTGCTTGCGCCGCTGCGCTCGCTCGGCAAGCCGGTGGCCGACATCGTTGCGCGCCGGCCGTACACGCAGATGCAGAGCCTGCTCGACGCCACGCAGCCCAAGGGGCGACGCTACTACTGGAAGTCGCACTACCTGCCGCGCATCGACCCGCGGCTGATCGACACCACCATCGCTCATGCGGCTCGCATCCAGTCGGCGCACTCGGCGATCCTGATGTTCCAGATCGGCGGTGCGCTGGGCGAGTTGCCTGCCGGGCATTCACCGGCGGGCAACCGCGATGCGGCTTATGTGCTCAACATCGCCGGCTCGTGGGAGCGGCCCGAAGACGACGAGGCCAACATCCGCTGGGCACGCGAGTGCTTCGAAGCCTCGCGCCCTTGCTCGACCGGCGGGGTGTACGTCAACTTCCTCACCGAAGACGAGGGGCGCGATCGCATCGAGGCCGCCTACGGCAGCGCCAACCTGCAACGCCTGGCCGAACTCAAGCGCCGCCTGGACCCGGACGCGCTGTTCCGGCACACCAAGGGTGTGCTGGCCTGACTCGCGGTGCCGCGTGCGCGCACAATCCGAGGCTGTCGATCGGATGTGGGGAACGTGGCGATGGAAGGCGGCTATGGCCAGTTCTGCACCGTGGCGCGCGGCGCCGAGGTGCTGTGCGAACGGTGGACGCCGCTGGTGGTCCGCGAGTTGATGTGCGGCAGCCGGCGCTTCAACGATTTGCATCGCGGCGTGCCCCGCATGTCCACCAGCTTGCTGGCACGCCGCCTGCAGACGCTCGAAGCGGCCGGCGTTGTCAAGCGCACCGCGGTGGGCAAGGTCTGGGAGTACAGCCTCACCGAGGCCGGCGAGGAACTGCGGCCCATCGTGATGGCGCTCGGCCATTGGGGCGCACGCTGGATCGGCAGCCGGCTGCGCGAAGACGAGCTCGATGCCGGGCTGCTGATGTGGGACATCCGGCGTTTCGTGCACCTCGACGAGTTCCCGCAGCGCCCGGTGGTGATTCACTTCCAGTTGCCCGACGCGCGCGACGGCGAGCGCTCGTGGTGGCTGGTGGTCGAGGATGGCGTGGCCGACTTGTGCCGCGACGACCCGGGCCGCGAGGTCACGCTGGTGGTCGTGGCCGCTTTGCGCGCGCTCACCGAAATCTGGAGCGGTGACCTCACGCCCAACGAGGCGCTGGCATCGGGCGACGTGCACGTCGACGGCGATCGGCGCGACGCGCAACGGCTGTGGCGGATGTTGGGCACCAGCGCCTTCGCGCCGACCCGGCAGCAGGTCGCGCAGGCCAACGCGCGCAGCGCGTCGAGGGCCTTGCGCGCTTCGGGCGGACGATAGGCGCCTGACGACCCGGCTATTGAACAGCGAGGCCACACGCGCCTGCTCAGAAACTCGTCCTGCCCTTGACCAAGAATTGCACCTTGCTGATGTCAGGAGTGGCTTGGAGCGGGAAAGCGATGTCGATGTGCAGCACGTCCTTCGTCGACACGCGCACGTTGGAGATGCGCAGGCCGATGCCGACATCGGCGAGCCAGCCGGGATTGGTGGTGTTCACGTGCGGGCCGCCCCAGGCGCGGCCGACGTCGGCGAACGCAGCGGCGCCCACTCGGAACAGGTTCCAGACAAACGCGTTGCTGTACACGCGCTCTTCGGCCGTGAACAGCGCGCGCCTGTCGCCGGCTTGGTAACGCAGCGGGTATCCGCGCAGGCCGTTGTCGCCGCCCAGCAGCAACATGTCGAGCACATCGGGATGGGTGAGCGTGTCCGCCGACGCAGCGGCGTAGAACAGCCAGCGCCCGCCCTGCGGCAGGTAGTACTTGGCATCCACGCCGAACAGCTGCCTGCGCACACGCCCGTCGCTGTACTGGCCCGAGATCGAGGCCGATGCAAGCAGGGTCTGCTCGGGCCACGGCACGAAGCCGCGGCTCACCGATGCCTGGTACAGCAACGCGTCGTGACTCGACCCCAGGCCGGTGTCGGCCCAGCCGAGCTGCAAGGTCGAGTTGAAGCCGAGAGCGACGAACTCGGGGATGCCGATCATGTCGCGGTTGACGACCTTCTCGTAGCGATCCTCGATCAACTCGTAGCGCACGAACGGGCCGATCAGCCGCTGGTCGGCATTGAGCGCGGCGGGCGCGGTCAGCCCCGGCTCGGGCGCGTACCGGTCGTCGAGAAGGCTGATGCCGATCGAGTAGCGCTGCACCCAGCCGTTGACGCGACCGCGCGACCAGCCGGCGAAGACCTCGGCCTGTTCCTGCCGGTGCCGGTATTCGCTGACCACGTGGCCGGCGTTGTAGACCGCGTCGATGCGGTTGTCCTTGACCGCCGTGGCGCCTGCGGCCCAATCGGCATCCAGTGAATAGAACGGGCGCACGACCGACACCGCCTGGCGTTCACCGTCGCTGTTGCGCGCCAGGCTCAGGCTCGCTGCGGTCCAGGTGCCGAATGCGCGCTCGTTCGACAGCAGCACGCGGTCGCTGGTGCGATCGACATCGGAGGCATGGTCGATGCCGAGCGTCGTGCCGGTGCCGAGCAGGTTGTACTCGCGCAGCCGGATGCCGGTGGAGTTCTCTCCACCGGCGCGGGCGGCGCTGACGCCCGGAATGATCGACCAGCTGTCGCGCGTGACCACCTCGATGTCGACCACACCGTCCTGGACCGCCAGCGGGCGGATCTGCACGTCGTACAGATACCGCTGAGCGCGCAGCAGGCGTTCGGTCTCGTCGATCACCGCCACGGAGACCGGATCGCCGCGCTTGAACAACAGCGCGTTCTCGATGACGCCCACGCGGGTCTGCATGTGCAGCGCGTTCGTCCATCGGTAGAACGCCCGGTCTTCCTTCGGGTTCGAAGTGTCGAACACATCCTCGGTGCGCACCCGCACCTCGCCGATGCGCGCCTGGGCGGCTTCGAGCTCCGCGAACGACGGCGGCGCGTTCACCTGCGATCGGCTTGGCACCGCAACGCAGGCGCCGAGCGCCATGGCGAACGCCGAGCCGAACGACAACGCCCGCCGCCGCGTCCGGCTCACGCAGTGGCCCGTGGCCCCGCGTGCCATGACCCGCCGGTGTGCGTTCATATCAACTGCTGCGATCCGCGTTGGCCAAACAGCGGCCTCGCGGCGCGCCGACGGCGCGGCGGGCGGGTCAGCTCGGCCGACTGACCGTGCCGAGCGACACCCCACCGTCGACGACGATGGTCGCACCGACCACGTAGTCGCCCGCGCGCGAAGCCAGGAAGATGGCCGCACCGGCCATGTCTTCGGTGGTGCCGATGCGCTGCGCGGGGATGCGCTTGGCCACATCCTCGCCGTGGTCGCGCGCGGCGCGGTTCATGTCGGAAGCGAACGCGCCCGGTGCGATCGCGGTCACCGCGATGTGGTCCTGGATCAGGCGCAGCGACATGCGCCGCGTGAGGTGGATCAGGCCTGCCTTGCTGGCGGCGTAGGAGTACGTCTCCAGCGGATTGACCGAGATGCCGTCGATCGACGCGATGTGGATCACCTTGGCCGGCCGCGCCGCCGAGCCCGCCGCCTTGAGCGCACCGTGCAGCGCGCGCGTCAGAAAGAACGGCGACTTCAGGTTCAGGTCGACCACCTTGTCCCAGCCTTGCTCGGGAAACTCGTCGAACGCGGCACCCCAGGCCGCGCCCGCGTTGTTGACCAGGATGTCGAGCTTGGGTTCGCGCGCGGTGATCGCGGCGGCCAGCCCTTCGGCACCGGCCACGGTGGACACGTCGGCCGGCAGCGACATGCAAGGCCCGATCGCCGACAGTTCGGCCGCCGTGCGGTCGCAGGCCTCGGCCTTGCGCGCCGAGATGTACACCCTGGCGCCGTGGCGCAAGAAGCCCTCGGCGATCATGCGGCCGATGCCGCGCGAACCGCCGGTGACCAGCGCCACGCGGCCTTCAAGCGAGAACAGCTTGTCCATGGCATCTCCTGGTCACGCACGACTGCGCGTTGGATGGCATTGGACCATGCCTGTGCCGCCGCACTGCGCCGGGTACAGCCCC
>DATKJN010000219.1:0-2496 GCA_035543655.1 Burkholderiaceae bacterium
CAGCAGTTCAACACCTGGATTCGCCCGCTCCCGCCCGCTGACGTCAGCGATGGCGACGACAGCGGCGGCGTGGTGTCGCTGCGCGTTCCCAACCGCTTCAAGCTCGACTGGATCCGCTCGCAGTACGCCGGGCGCATAGAAGGTGTGTTGAGCGAACTGGCCGGCAAGCCGATCCGGCTCGAATTGAGCCTGGCACCCCGCGAAGCCATGGCGTCGCGCGGCATTCTCGGCGTCGCGCCATCGCGCGCAACCGGGCTCCAGAACAGCGCACCGGCCGGCGCCTGGCTCAACGGGGCATTGCCCGCTCAGGGTGCCGACGCATCCCAGCGCATGGCCGTGCCACAGGCCAATGGTGCTCCGCGTGCCGCTTCGGTCGCGGCTGCAACGACGCGCCACAAGCTCAACCCGGCACTCACGTTCGACACATTGGTGGCCGGACGGGCCAACCAAATGGCGCGCACGGCGGCACTGCACGTGGCGGGTGCGCCGGGGGTCATGTACAACCCACTGTTCGTCTATGGCGGCGTCGGCCTCGGCAAGACCCATCTCGTGCATGCGGTAGGCAACGCGCTGCTGAAGGACAAGCCCGATGCGCGCGTGCTGTACCTGCACGCCGAGCAGTTCATCAGCGACGTGGTCAAGAACTACCAGCGCAAGACGTTCGACGAGCTGAAGGCCAAGTACCACTCGCTGGATCTGCTGCTGATCGATGACGTGCAGTTCTTCGCCGGCAAGGAGCGCTCGCAGGAGGAGTTCTTCAATGCGTTTGAAGCGTTGCTGGCCAAGCGCGCTCACATCATCATGACCAGCGACACCTACCCCAAGGGTCTGGTCGACATCGATGAGCGGCTCACGAGCCGCTTTGACGCCGGCCTGACGGTGGCCATCGAAGCGCCCGAGCTCGAGATGCGGGTGGCGATCCTCATCAAGAAGGCGGTCGCCGAAGGCACCGAGATGCCGGAAGACGTGGCGTTCTTCGTCGCCAAGAACGTGCGTGCCAACGTGCGTGAACTCGAGGGTGCGCTGCGAAAGGTGCTGGCCTACAGTCGCTTCAGCCAGAAAGAAATCAACATCACCCTGGCGCGCGAGGCATTGAAAGACCTGCTGTCGATCCAGAACCGGCAGATCTCGGTCGAAAACATCCAGAAAATGGTCGCCGACTTCTACAAGATCAAGGTGGCCGACATGTACAGCAAGAAGCGCCCGGCTTCGATCGCGCGGCCGCGCCAGATCGCGATGTACCTGGCCAAGGAGCTCACGCAAAAGAGCCTGCCCGAGATCGGCGAGCTCTTTGGCGGACGTGACCACACCACCGTGCTGCACGCGGTGCGCAAGATCGGCGGCGAGCGCGGCAAGAGCACCGAACTCAACCAGCAGTTGCACGTTCTCGAGCAGACTCTCAAAGGGTGACCTGGCGCTTCGCAAAGCCTGTGCACATCCGTCGAACAACCGGCCGCTCATCCACAGGCGTCGGGCAGGCAGCCAAGTTGTTCAGTTTCCCCAGCCCCGAACCCCGCCTCAACCCACAAGGTTGGCGACGCTCTAAATCCGCGCAAAGACAGGCGAAAATAGCGTTCTCCACAGTTGGCCGCCGCGCCTACTACTACGACCAAGTTCTTTAAGAGGAAGACATGATCGTTCTGAAAGCTCCGCAGCAGGCGCTGCTTGGCGCATTGCAGGCGGTGGCAGGCATCGTCGAGCGCAGGCACACGCTGCCGATCCTGGCCAACGTGCTGTTGCGCAAGAACGGCCCGACGATCGAGTTGACCACCAGCGACCTGGAGATCCAGGTGCGCACAAAGGCCGAACTCGGTGGTGATGGCGGCAGCTACGGCACGACCGTGGGCGCGCGCAAGCTGATCGACATCCTGCGCAGTCTGCCCGATGACCAGGTGATCACGCTGTCGTCTGCGCAGAACAAGCTGACGCTGCAGGCGGGCAAGAGCCGCTTCACGTTGCAGACGCTGCCGGCGGAGGACTTCCCACTCGTCAACGAGGCGGCCGACTACGGCCCGGCCTTCACCGTGCCGCAGAAGACGTTGAAGCACCTGATCAACCAGGTGCACTTCGCGATGGCGGTGCACGACATCCGCTACTACCTGAACGGCATCTTGTTCGTAGCCGAGGGCAAGGCCTTGACGCTGGTGGCCACCGACGGCCACCGCCTCGGGCTGGCGCAGGCGCAACTGGAGTCCGACATCCCCAAGCAGGAGGTCATCCTGCCGCGCAAGACGGTGCTCGAGCTGCAGCGCCTGCTGCGCGACGAAGACACACCGATCGAGCTGCGTTTCGCGGGCAACCAGGCCAAGTTCGCCTTCAGCGGCATGGAGTTCGTGACCAAGCTGGTCGAAGGCAAGTTCCCCGACTACAACCGCGTGATCCCGAAGAACCACAAGAACGCCGTTGTGCTGGGCCGCGCGCCACTGCTGGCCAGCCTGCAGCGCGCTGCGATCATGACCAGCGAGAAGTTCAAGGGCGTGCGTGTCAATGTCGAAC
>DATKJN010000220.1:0-6685 GCA_035543655.1 Burkholderiaceae bacterium
CACGATGAACGCCGAGATGCCACGGGCGCCGGGTGCTTCGCCGGTGCGCGCGAACACCACATACAGGTCCGCGATGCCACCGTTGGAGATCCAGGTCTTCTCGCCGTCGAGCACGTAGTGGTCGCCGTCACGGCGCGCGGCACACGCCATCGCCGCCACATCGGATCCGGCATCGGGCTCCGACAACGCGAACGCCGAGATCACCTCGCCGCGCGCCACGCGCGGCAGCCACGCGGCCTTCTGCTCGGGGGTGCCGGCCAGGCTGATGGCGCCCGACCCGAGGCCCTGCATCGCGAACGCGAAGTCGGCCAGCCCGGCGTGGAAGCCGAGCGTCTCGCGCAGGATGCAGATGCTGCGCGTGTCGATCACGTCAGCCGCGCCACCGTGCTGCGTGCCGGCGATCGCATGCCTCAGCCAGCCGGCCTGGCCGAGCTGCTTGACCAGCGAGCGGCAGGCGGCATCGACATCGTCGCCGTGCGCATCGTGCACGTGCAGGGCGGCCCAGGCATCGAGCTCGGCCGCGAGCTTGCGGTGCCGCTCCTCGAAGAAAGGCCATTCGAGGTGTTCTCGTTCCATGGCGAACTCCTGACGCGCGATGCGCGCTGTTCAACGACGGGGCGGCGTGCGATCCCAGCAGGTGGCCGTGACGCCGCGCTCGCGCAGTTTGTACTTCTGCACCTTGCCATTCTCGGTGCGCGGCAATTCGGCCACCAGGTCGATGTAGCGCGGCACCGCGAAGCGCGGCAACAGGGCTTCGCAATGCTGCGCCAGCTCGGCCGGCGCGGCCGCGGCGCCGTCGCGCAGCACCACCGCCGCCATCACCTCGTCTTCGGCCAGTTCCGAGCGCACCGGAAACACCGCCGCGGCAGCCACCGCGGCATGGCCCATCAGCGCCTGCTCGACCTCCCACGACGAGATGTTCTCGCCGCGGCGGCGGATCGCGTCCTTGATGCGATCGACAAAGCGAAACGCGCCGTCCGCATCTCGCACCACGCGGTCGCCGGTGTGGAACCACAGGTTGCGCCAGGCCTCGACTGTCTTGTCGTCCTTGCCGAAGTAGCCGGTGGCGAAGGTGAACGGCTCGTCGGCGCGCAGCACCAGCTCGCCCGCCTCGCCCGCGGGCAACGCGACGTCGTGTTGGTCGACCACGCACGCATCGAAGCCCGGTCGCAGCCAGCCCATCACGCCGCGGCGCGGCGAATCGGGCGCGGTGCAGATCACGAAGTTGGTCTCGGTCGAACCGTAGCCCTCGAGCAGCGCGACGCCAGTGCGCGCACGGAAGGCCTCGCCCGCCGCCGCGGGCACCCCTGGACCGAGGCCGATGCGGACCCGGTGTTCGCGCTCGTGCGTGCCGGCGGGCTGGGCCAGCAGCATCGGCACCATCGCACCGAGCAGGTAGACCACCGTGGCGCCGCGCGTTTGCGCGTCGCGCCAGAACGTGGTGGCGTGGAAGCGGTCGGCGAAATCGACGCGGCAGCCGACCACCGCGGCCTGCGCGAAGGTGTTGAGCGCGTTGATGTGGAACAGCGGCAGCGTGGTGCCGAGCACGTCGGTCGGCTCGAGCTGCAACACCTGCGCGGTGTGCACACCCCACCAGTGGAACTGCGCGTGCGGACACACCACGCCCTTGGGCGGCCCGGTGGTGCCCGAGGTGTAGAGAATCGCCCACGGATCGCCGGGCGCGACGCCAGCGGCGCCCATCGCGTCGCCCGCCTCTGACCAATCGGCGCCGACGATCCAGCGCGGCACCGCCGGCGACGCGCCGAGCCGCTCGACGAAACGCTCCTCGATCACCAGCAGCTTGGCGCCGCAATCGCTCAGCACGTATTCGATCTGCGGCCGCATCGACGCGGTGTTGATCGGCACCGCGATCGCGCCGAGCCAGCCGCAGCCGAGCACCGTCTCCAGCAGCTCGGCGCGGTTGCCGCACATCAACGCCACGCGGTCGCCACGTGCGACGCCCGCGCGCCGCAGTGCGTCGGCGCGCCGCGCCGCCACCGATGCCATGTCGGCGTGCGTCCAGCGCGCGCCGTCGATCGACACGCACGGACTCGCACCGAACGCCCGCGCCTGCCGCTGCAGCATCGCCGGCAGCGTGCGCTGGCGCGGCGCGAACGGCGTGGCGTCAGGGTCTGTCGACATCGGTGGTGCCGCCGAGGTAGGTGGCCTGCACGCGCGGATCGGCGGCAAGCTGGTTCGACGCGCCGTGCAGCGCGACCTCGCCCGTTTCCAGCACGTAGCCGTGGTCGGAGCTCTCGAGCGCGGCGCGGGCGTTCTGCTCCACCAGCAGGATCGCGACGCCGTCCTCGCGCAGACGGCGCACGATGGCGAAGATCTCCTGCACCACCAGCGGCGCGAGGCCCAGGCTCGGTTCGTCGAGCATCAACAGGCGCGGCTGCGCCATCAAGGCGCGGCCGATCGCCAGCATCTGGCGTTCGCCGCCCGACAAGGTGTCGGCGCGTTGCGCGTGCCGCTCGGCCAGGCGCGGGAAGCGCGCATACACCGCATCGAGCCGGCCGCGCAGCGAGGCACCGCCGCGCCGGCGCAACGTGTAGGCGCCGAGCATCAGGTTGTCGAGCACGGTGAGTTCGCCGAACAGCTCGCGTTTCTCCGGCACCAGGCACAAGCCGCGCTCGACGCGCGCTTCGACATCGAGCGCGTGCAGGTCCTGGTCCTCGAAGCGCAAGGTGCCGGTCGACGGCAGCAGGCCCATCGCCGCGCCGAGCAAGGTGGTCTTGCCGGCGCCATTGGGTCCGATCACCGACACGATCTGCCCCGCCAGCAGCGACAACGACACGCCGCGCACGGCATCGACCTGCCCGTACGACACGTGCAGGTCGCCGATCTCGAGCATCGCGGCGGCCATCAACGCGCCTCGCTCGCCAACGCCTGCGGCGGCACCGGGGTCGACGCCACGCTGCCGAGGTAGGCGGCCTGCACCGCCGGGTCGGCACGCACCGCGGCCGGAACGCCCTCGACCAGCTTGGAGCCGAAGTTCATCACCACCAGCCGGTCGACCAGCCGCATCACGAAGTCCATGTCGTGCTCGACGATCAGGATCGTGATGCCCTCGTCGCGCAACTTGCGCAGCAGCTCGGCGAGCGCCTGTTTCTCCTGGCGCCGCAAGCCCGCCGCGGGCTCGTCGAGCACCAGCAAGACCGGGTCGCACGCCAGCGCACGCGCGATCTCGAGCAGGCGTTGCGTGCCCAGCGGCAGGCTGCCCGCCAGCTCGTGTGCGCGATCGGCCAGGCCGATGCGCTCGAGCTGGCGCCGGGCCTCGTGTTGGATCTTGGCCTCCTCGCGCCGATCGAGCCTCAGGCCCGCGGCGACGAGTCCCGCGCGCGTGCGGCCGTGCGCACCGAGCGCCACGTTGTCGAGCAAGCTCATCTGCGGGCGCAGCTTCACGTGCTGAAACGTGCGCGCCATGCCACGCAATGCGACACGGCGTTGCGCCATGCCGGTGATGTCGCGGCCGAGAAACTCCACGCGGCCGCTCGTCATCGGCGCCGTGCCGGTGATGAGATCGAACATCGTCGACTTGCCGGCGCCGTTGGGTCCGATCAGGCCGACGATCTCGCCGGCGCGGACCTCGAAGCTCACCTCGTTCACGGCCACCAAGCCGCCGAAGCGCTTGACCGCACCATGCACCGCCAGCAACGGCTGGTCGCGCGGCACCGGCTGGCGCCGCGGCAGCGGCTCGACCGGCTCGGGCGGCAGCGCTGCGGCGCGCGGTGGGAAACGCGTGTGCATCCAGCGCGTCACCAATCCCATCACGCCGCCGCGCGCTCGGTGCAGCAGCACGATGAACAGCAGCGCGAACGCCACCGCTTCGAACTGGCCGCCACGCGCGGTGATGAGCGGCAGCGTGTCCTGCACCACGTTCTTCATCACCAGCACGACCGCCGCGCCGACCAGCGCGCCGGCAAGGTGTGCGAAGCCGCCGGCCACCGCCATCAGCAGGTACTCGATGCTGGCGCGCACGTCGAACGGCGACGGGCTGACGAACCGGTTGGCGTGCGCATAGAGCCAACCAGCCACCGCGGCCAGCAGCGCGGCCAGCACGAACAGCGACAGCCGCACGCGGTACGCGTCGGCGCCCACGCTGGCCAGCAGGATGCCGCCGCCGCGCAGGCTGCGGATCGCGCGCCCGGGGCGCGACGCCAGCACGTTGCGGCAGAACAGCGCACCGAGGCCCACCAGCAGCCAGATCAGGTAGTAGACGGCGCGTGGGTCGGCGAGCGACAGGCCGAACAGAGGGATCGGCGGGATGTTGGAGATGCCGGTGTGGCGGCCGAGCATCTCCATGTTGCCGAACAGCAGCGCGATCGACAGGCCCCACGCGATCGTCGACAGCGGCAGGAAGTGGCCACCCAGGCGCAGCGTGAGTGCGCCGATCATCAGCGCCGCGGCCGCGGTGAACACCAGCGCAAGCAGCAGGCCGATCCACGGCGACCAGCCTTGTGCGGTGCTGAGCCACGCGCTGGTGTAGGCCGCGATGCCGACGAACGCCGCCTGGCCGAACGAGGTGGCACCGCCCACGCCCGTGAGCAGGACCAGCCCCAGCACCACCAGCGCGGCGATGCCGATGTCGTTCATCAGCGAGACGCCGAATTTGCCGAGCACCGCCGGCGCGATCGCCAACGCCGCCGCAGCCGCCAGCACGAACCAGCGGCTACGCATCGATCTCCTCTTGTTCCTCCTCGGCGTGGCGTTGCAGCGCCGAGCGCAACAGCAGCGCCGGAATCAGCAGGCTGAACACGATCACGTCTTTCAGCGCACCGCTCCAGA
The DNA here is from genome assembly GCA_035543655.1 of Burkholderiaceae bacterium. Classification (GTDB taxonomy): domain Bacteria; phylum Pseudomonadota; class Gammaproteobacteria; order Burkholderiales; family Burkholderiaceae_C; genus JAEUPI01. Next base: position 4,789 of record DATKJN010000220.1, read on the forward strand.
ACGAGCCGAAGCTCTCGACCACGCCGACCGCGAGGGCGCCGATCGCGGTGAGCGGATAGCTCACCAGCCCGCCGATGATGGCCGCGACGAACGCCTTCAAGCCGATCAGAAAGCCCGAGTCGTAATACACCGTCATGGCCGGCGCCACCAGCACGCCGATCAGGCCGGCGAGCAGCGACGCGCAGGTGTAGGCCAGCAGCGCCGTGCGCGCGGGCCGGATGCCGACCAGCCGCGCACCGACACGGTTGACCGCGGTGGCGCGCAAGGCCTTGCCCGCCACCGTGCGCTCGAAGGCGAGAAAGAACAGCCCGCTCAGCACCACCGCCGACGCGAGCATCAGCATCACCTGGCCGCTGATCGGAAAGCCACCAGGCAGCGTGAGCGAACCGGCGGCCAGCGGCGCGGTGCGAAAGCCTTCGGGGCCGAAGAACAGCAGGCCCAGTCCCGACAGCAGGAAGTGCAACGCCAGCGACACGATCAACAGCACCAGCACCGACGCATCGGCGATGGGCTGCAGCGCCACCCGCGCAACCAGCGGCGTGATCGGCACCACCAACAGAATCGCGAGCGCGACGAAGACCGCGTGCGGCAAGGCCTGACCCGATGCAGCCCAGGCGAGCGCACACGGCAGCAGCGGCAGCACGCCCCAGCCGAGCACGGCGCGCAGGATGCGCGCATGCTCCTGGCGCCGCACCAGCGCCACCACCTCGGTGAGGGTGGCCAGCAGCGCCAGCATCACCACCAGGCCGATGGTCGGCGGCAGGCGCTTCGATTCAAAGGCCGCCAAACTCAGCGCCGCGAACGCGGCCACGTCGCCGAACGGCACGAAGACCACGCGCGTGACCGAGAAGATCAGCACCAGGCCGAGCCCGGCCAACAGGTACACCGCCCCGTTGGCCAGCCCGTCGATGCCCAGGATCAGGGCGACATCCCAGGTCACAGGGCTGTGGTCCTGGCCAAGGTCTTGCGCGGATCCGGCTCAGCCGGTCCGCTGCAAGCGCCCCCTCGGGGGGCAGCGAACGCCAGTGAGCGTGGGGGCCTCATTTCACGGGGCCAGCTTCCACTGGCCGCCTTCGAGCTTGACGATCACACGCGCGCGCTGGTCCACGCCGTACAGGTCGCCGGGCTTGAAGTTGTAGACACCATGCGTGCCGACGACCTCCTTGCTGCTGAAGATCGCATCGCGCAACGCCTGGCGGAACGCCGGCGTGCCGGGCTCGCCCTTGGCGCGCGCTGCGGCGTCGGCGAACACCATGTAGCCGTCGAACGAGTAGGCCGAGAACGCGTCGGTGGTCGGCGCGTTGTTGACCTTCTGGAACGTGCTGCGGAACTCGAGCGCGATCTTCTTCGTGGGATAGTTGTCGGGCAACTGCTCGGCCACGATCACCGGGCCGGTGGGCATCAGGCTGCCGTTGGCCGAGGCGCCCGCCACGCGCACGAAGTCGGGGTTGATCAGGCCGTGCTGGCCGTACACGTTGCCCTTGAAGCCACGCTCCGACAACGCGAGGTACGGCAGCGCACCGGGCGTGCCGGAGCCACCGGTCATCACCGCATCGGGCCGCGCCGCCACGATCTTGAGGACCTGCCCGGTGACCGACTGGTCGGCGCGCGCATAGCGCTCGTTGGTGAGCACCTTGATGCCGGCCGGCTCGGTCGCCTTCATCAGCGAGTTGTAGACCAGGTCGCCCCAGGCATCGGTGAAGCCGATGTAGCCCACGGTCTTCACGCCGTCGCGCTTCATGCGCTCGACCACCGCATCGATCATCAGCTGCGGCGGTTGCGCGACCGTGACGGTCCATTCGCTCTCGGCCGGCGACAGCGAGATCGGCGACAGCCCGACCATCGGCGTCTTGCTCTCGCGGCCGACCTGCGAGATGGCGATCGTGGCGGGCACGCC
>DATKJN010000221.1:0-4155 GCA_035543655.1 Burkholderiaceae bacterium
GAATGTGTTCTCCAGGCACAGCAGCCTCGTGCGCGCAAAGTGCGCATCGTCGGGCTTGATGGCCGCCTCGATGTCGGCCAGTGCCAGCGAACCGTCGGGCTGGTTGGCAATCGGCTGAGGCTGGATGCTGCCCAGCACCGCGCCCCCGCCCGCCTCGTAGCGGTAGGTGTGCGCGCCCTGGCCCACCAAGTATTCGTCGCCGCGCTGGCAGTGCGCCATCAGTGCCGACAGGTTGCTTTGCGTGCCCGAGGGCATGAACAGCGCCGCCTCCTTGCCGAGCATCGTGGCAATCTTGTCCTGCAACGCGTTGACCGTTGGGTCGTCGCCGAACACGTCGTCGCCGAGCGGCGCCTGCAGCATCGCGGTGCGCATCGCAGCCGTGGGCCGCGTCACCGTGTCGCTGCGCAAATCGATCGTCGTCATGGCCATCAGTGCACCTTCATCGTCAGGAAGTTGCGCAACATCGCGTGCCCGTGTTCGGACAGGATGGACTCGGGATGGAACTGCACGCCCTCGAGCGCGAGTTCGCGGTGGCGAACACCCATGATCTCGCCGTCGTCGGAGCTCGAGGTCACCACCAGCTCGCGCGGGCAGGACTCGCGCTCGATCACCAGCGAGTGGTAGCGGATCACGCTGAACTCGCGCGGCAGGCCGGCATAGACCCCGCGCTCGTCGGTGGTGATGCGGCTCGCCTTGCCGTGCATCAGGTGCTTGGCGCGCACGATGCGTCCGCCGAGCGCCGCGCCGATGCTTTGATGCCCGAGGCACACGCCGAGTATGGGCAGCCGTCCGCTCAGCGCCTGGATCGCCGACACGCACACGCCGGCTTCGTTGGGCGTGCACGGGCCGGGCGACAACACCAGGCGCTCGGGCTTCAGCTCGGCAATGCCTTCGACCGTGATCTCGTCATTGCGAAACACGCGCACCTGCTGACCCAGCTCGCCGAAGTACTGGACCAGGTTGAACGTGAACGAGTCGTAGTTGTCGATCATCAGCAGCATGGCGAGACCTCCAGCGGCGCCGCCGCGCCGTGCCCAGCCGGGCCACTCGCTACTTGGCCTTTTTGGCCGCCGACGCCCACTCCTTGACCGCGCGCAGCGTGCGCTCCACGTGGCGCTCGGGATTCAGATTGACGTAGTTGTAGACCACCGACCCATTGGGGGCGATGACGTACGAGATGCGGTTGGCGTAGTCCGACTGCCCCCGCATCACCGCGTCGTACGACACGATCACCTTCTTGGTCTGGTCGGAAGCCACGGCAAACTTGCTCTGGCAGGCCTCGGTCGAGAACTTGGACAGCGTGTCGATGTCGTCGCCCGACACGCCCACCACCGTGGCACCGAGCGCCTGAAACTGCGCTGTGGCTTCGGCGAACTGGTGCGCCTCGAGCGAGCAGCCTTCCGAGAAGGCCAGCGGAAAGAAATAGAGCACCACGGGGCCCTTGGCAAGCTGCTCGGCCAAGGAGAACGTGAACACCTTGCCGCCGACCGCTGCAGGGATGCTGAAGTTGGGGGCGCGGTCGCCGATGTCCAGCGCCGCCCACGCGGGCCCATGCAGCGCCAGTGTGGCGCCGACGGCGCACAACCATCGTTTCATCTCGACCTCCGAATTGCTGGTCGCCAGCGAGCGATCTTGCCAGGGCGTGCGTGGGCCACGCCGGCGGGGGCCCATCATCACACGGAGCGCCTTGCATCGAGCGGGCCATTCAGAAGCCCTCCTCGACCAGTTCGGCGGCGCGAATCAACGCTCGCGCCTTGGCCTCGGTCTCTCGCCATTCCATCTCGGGCACCGAGTCGGCCACCACCCCTGCAGCGGCTTGTACGTACAGAGTCTGGTTTTGGACGATGCCGGTGCGGATGGCGATCGCCACGTCCATGTCGCCGGCATAGCTCAGGTACCCACAAGCGCCGCCGTAGATGCCGCGCTTGACCGGCTCGAGTTCGTCGATGATCTCCATCGCGCGGATCTTCGGCGCGCCGGTCAGCGTGCCGGCCGGGAAGGTGGCCTTCAGAACGTCCATGTTGGTCATGCCATCGAGCAGCAAGCCCTCGACGTTGCTCACGATGTGCATCACGTGCGAGTAGCGCTCGACCGCGAAGGCCTCGGTCACCTTGACGCTGCCGGTCCTGGCGATGCGGCCGATGTCGTTGCGCGCCAGGTCGATCAACATCAGGTGCTCGGCACGCTCTTTCGGGTCGGCCAGCAACTCGGCCTCGGTCGCCTTGTCACGCTCGGGCGTCGCGCCCCTGGGGCGCGTGCCCGCCAGCGGACGGATGGTGATCTTGTCGCCGTCGGGCGTGTGCTCGTGGCGCACCAGGATTTCGGGCGATGCCCCGACGATCTGGAATCCGCCCATGTCGTAGAAATACATGTACGGGCTCGGGTTCAGCGAACGCAGCGCGCGGTACAAGCTCAGCGGGCTCTCGGTGAAGCGCTTGCGCAGCCGCTGGCCCACCTGCACCTGCATCATGTCGCCGGCGGCGATGTAGTCCTTGGCCCTGAGCACCGCGGCGAGGTAGGCCTCCTTGCCGAACTCGCGTTCCACCGCATACGACGGGCCGCGCTTCACCGGGGGCGCCGTCACCGAATAGCGCAGCTTGTCGCCAAGTTCCGACAGCCGCCGCTTGGCGTGGAAGTAGGCCTCGGGCGTGTTCGGGTCGGCATACACGATCAGGTACAAGCGCCCCGACAGGTTGTCGATCACCGCCAATTCTTCGCACTGCAGCAGCGCGATGTCCGGCGTGTCGAGACCGCCGGGCTTCTGCGCTTTGGCCAGTTTGGGCTCGATGTATCGCACCGTGTCGTAGCCGAAGTAGCCGGCCAACCCGCCGCAGAAGCGTGGCAGGCCCGGACGCAGCGCGACCTTGAAGCGAGCCTGGTAGGCGGCGATGAACTCGAGCGGATTGCCCTCGTGCACCTCGACGACGACTCCGTCGGTGACCACTTCCGTGCGCCAGTCGTGCACTCGCAACAGCGTGCGTGCCGGCAGTCCGATGAACGAATACCGTCCGAAGCGTTCGCCACCGACCACCGACTCGAGCAGAAAGCTGTGCTTCTGTCCGCCGGCGAGTTTGAGGTACAGCGACAGCGGCGTCTCGAGGTCGGCGAAGGCTTCCGCGATCAGTGGGATGCGGTTGTAGCCGTCGCCGGCGAGGCTCTTGAATTCGAGTTCAGTGATCACAGCAACGAACCTTTGAAGATCGGGCCCATCGCAGCCAGGGGGCGCAACGGACGAGGATTCAAGGGTGCCGGTGGCATGACTGCCAGGGTGTCCGGCGGCGGCGCCGGCTCGTGCGCCGATCGGCGCGCCAGGCAGGCGTCAGCTCAGGTCGTGCGCGCGTCGCCAGGGCCATGCTCCCTGGCCGGGCGACCTGTGGTTGTGTGCGCGTGCTGTAGCCACGGCGCGCAGTGTACCAGCGCCGCCGCGTGGCGCGAGGCCGTCTCACGCAGCGGGCGCCTCGAGCGACACGCGCACCGACCACGGCGCCAGTGCGGCATCGGTCGGGTGGCTGTCGTACAGCACCTCGCCCGGCGACACGCCGCCGCGCTCCATCGGCAGCCTGCACAAATTGGCCAGCAGGTGCAAGCATCCCCGCTCGTTGCGCTCGCCGATCGGCCAATGCACTGCGAGTTGGCCGGGTGCGAGGATCTCGAACTCGCCGCTGCGCACCTCAGCGAGGTGCGGCACCAGTCGCTCTTGCCTCAGACGCAACAACGTCGTGTACAGCGCCAGCCACTGCGCATGCGCGCCGCGCTCGCGCTCGGCCCAGTCGAGCCGGCAGCGCACGAAGGTGGTTTCATCGCTGGGGCCGGGCACGCGTTCGTCCGGTGCCGACGCGCCGAAGCGCGCATAGCCTTCGCGCCGCCCGTGCGACACGGCCAGCGCCAGCGGGGCCGGAAAATCGCAGAAGAACAGGAACGGCGTGCTGGCCGCGAACTCCTCGCCCATGAAGAGCATCGGCACCGCGGGCGCCAGCAACACGCAGGCGACGAGCGCCCGCAACGCGGCGAGGTCGGCGATCTGCGCAATGCGTTCGCCGAACGGGCGGTTGCCGACCTGGTCGTGGTTCTGCAGGAAATCGACGAACGCGAGCGGCGGAAGGTGCCGCGACGGTTCGCCGCGCGGCGAACCCGCGCGATACCGCGATGGCTCGC
>DATKJN010000222.1:0-3058 GCA_035543655.1 Burkholderiaceae bacterium
CCGAAGGCGGCACGATCACGCCCTACTACGACGCGATGGTGGCCAAGCTGATCGCGCACGGCCGCGACCGCGCCGATGCAGTGCGCAAGCTGGTCGCTGCGCTCGATGCCTCGCCGCTGCTGGGCGTGCGCAACAACGGGCGCTTCCTGCGCGACCTGCTGCAGCACGAGGCGTTCACGCAGGCGCAGTTGACCACGGCGATGCTCGACGACTGGTCGACGCAAGGCGCGCAGATCGTGCAACGGCCGTTGCCCGACGACGCCACCTGGCTGATCGCCGCCGCGGCGCGCGCCACGCGCGACGGCACCGGCTGGCGCCCGGCCAGCGTGTCGCGCTACGACATGACGCTGGCCTGCGAAGGCACCCAGCGCACATTGCGCCTGCGGGCCGACAACGGCAGCGCCGACATGCAACTCGACGGCAAGAGCCACACGGTGCAGATCGTGGCGCGCGACGACCGCTGCCTCACGCTGAGCCTCGACGGCCGGCAGCGCCGCGCGCTGGTGGCCGACGACGGCCACACGCTGCACCTGGCGCTCGACGGCCACACGTTCGCCTTCGCCGAGGTGTCGCCCTGGCCGCAGCGCGACGCCCACGTGGATCCGCGCCGCGCGCGCGCGCCGGTGGCCGGCACGGTGGCGCAGGTGCTGGTGCGCGCCGGCGACGCGGTGGCCGCGGGCCAGCCGCTGGTCAGCGTGGAAGCGATGAAAATGGAGATGTGGTTGAACGCCGCCGCGGCGGGCACGGTTCGTGCCGTGCATGCCCTGCCGAAGGCAACGGTGGCGAGCGGCGCGGTGCTGGTCGAGCTCGACATCCCGGAGGCAACATGACTTCAAAAGACAAAGCGATCCTCACCTGCGCGCTGACCGGTGTGCTCACCGATCCCAAGCAGCACCCGGTGCCGGTGACGCCGGCGCAGATGGCCAGCGAGGCGCGCGATGCGTTCAACGCCGGCGCCGCCATCGTGCACGTGCACATCCGCGACCAACGCGCGGGCATGGGCCATCTGCCGTCGTGGGATCCCGACGTGGTCGAGACGGTGGTCGACGCGATCAAGGCCGCGTGCCCCGGCATCGTCATCAACCTGACCACCGGCGTGATCGGCGCCGACGTGTCGGGACCGATCGCCTGCATCCGACGCATCAAGCCGGAGATCGCCGCCTGCAACGCCGGCAGCCTCAACTACCTGAAGATCAAGGACAACGGCCAATGGGCATGGCCGCCGCACACGTTCGACAACCCGGTCGACAAGATCCAGAAGATGCTCGACGCGATGGCCGAGACCGGCACGCATCCGGAGTTCGAGTGCTTCGACGTCGGCATCGTGCGCTCGGTGGCGATGTACCAGAAGGCCGGCATGTTCGAAGGCGTGCCCGAGCTCAACTTCGTGATGGGCGTGGCCTCGGGCATGCCCTGCGATGCCGACCTGCTGGAGCTGCTGCCGCGCTATGCGCCGCCCGATGCGGTGTGGCAGACCACGCTGATCGGCCGCAAGGAGATCTGGCCGGTGCACCAGAAGACCGCCGAGCTCGGCGGCATGCTGCGCACCGGGCTGGAAGACAGCTTCTACCTGCCGAGCGGCGAACGTGCGCCCGGCAACGGCGCGATGATCCAGGCGCTCGCGGCCTGCGCCGAGCGCGCCGGCCGCAGCGTGGCCAGCCCCGACGAGGCGCGCGCGCTGCTCGGCCTGCGCGCCACCGCCGCGGCCTGACAGCGATCCGCACGATGGAGCGACCGCGATGACGACCCGCCGCAGCAGCACACGACTCGTTCTCTTCGGCGCTGCCACGCTGGCGCTGGTCGCCGCGCTGTTGTGGCCGTTCGGCCAGCCGAACGGCCGCACCGATGCGTCGCCGCGGCCGGTGGCCACGCGAGGTGCGCTGACGCCGGACGAGGTCGCCAACATCGACGTGTTCAAGCGCATCAGTCCGTCGGTGGTGCACATCACCACGCTGGCCAGCCGGCGCGAGATGTTCTCCACCAACGTGCAGCAGGTGCCGCGCGGCACCGGCACCGGTTTCGTGTGGGACGACAACGGCCACATCGTGACCAACTTCCACGTGATCCAGGGTGGCAACGCCGCGCGCGTGACGCTGAGCGACCAGACCAGCTACCCGGCGCAACTGGTCGGCGTGTTCGCCGACCGCGACCTCGCGGTGCTGCGCATCGAAGCCAAGGGCAAACTGCCGCCGATCCCGATCGGCACCAGCCGCGACCTGATCGTGGGCCAGCGCGTCTACGCGATCGGCAATCCGTTCGGTCTCGACCAGACGCTGACCACCGGCATCGTCAGTGCGCTGAACCGCGAGATCGAATCGACCAACGAACGCATCATCCGCGGCGTGATCCAGACCGATGCGGCGATCAACCCCGGCAACTCCGGCGGCCCGCTGCTCGATTCGGCCGGGCGGCTGATCGGCGTGAATGCGCAGATCGCGAGCCCGAGCGGCGCCAGCGCAGGCATCGGCTTTGCGATTCCGGTGGACGAAGTCAACCGCGTGGTGCCGCGCCTGATCCGCGACGGCAAGGTGGTGCGGCCGATGCTCGGCATCGCGGCGTTGCCGCCGCAGGTCAACGAGGCGCTCAAGCTGCCCAAGGGCGTGGGCGTGGTCGAGGTGACGGCGGGCGGGCCCGCGGCAAAAGCCGGCCTGCAGGCGTTTCGCCGCGCCGAGAATGGCGCGGTGGTGCAAGGCGACGTGATCACCGCGATCAACGACGAGCCGGTGGCCAACCTCGACGACCTGCTCACGCAGCTCGAACGCTTCAACCCCAACGACAACGTGACGCTCACTCTGTCGCGCGAAGGCAAGACGCGCAAGCAGGCGGTGACGCTGGGCGCGTCACAAAGCTGAGACGCGCTACGGCGCGCCCGGCACGCCGCGCCCGGCTGCCACGCGCGCCCGCGATGGCGCAGGCGCGCTCTCGAGCAGCGGCACCATCGGGCTCTTCATCTGGCGTGCCAGACGCAGCACCGTCATGTCGGGCTGGTGCGGCAACTTGACCGCCGGATTGGCGCCGCGCGCGAGCAGGTACTCCACCATCCTTTGCTTCTGGTTCG
>DATKJN010000223.1:0-3861 GCA_035543655.1 Burkholderiaceae bacterium
CTTCTGGATCTCCTTGGCAATGAAGGCCGGGCTCCAGAAGCGCATGCCGCGCGAGTTGGCGGCATGCACGTCGTCACCGTTGTCGCTGCGGTTGACGATGTTGATCATGCAGAAGTCGCAGCCGAAGTTGCAGCCGAGCGACGTGTAGATCGCCGCGAACGGCGTGCGCTTGGCGTGGTCGAAGCCGGCGTGCCAGAAGTGCGCGCGGTACAGGTCGAGCGGGCGCTCGCGGTACGGCAGCAGGTCCCAGGCGTAGCCGGGCAGGTCTTCGTCCATGCGCTCCTGCGGCACCACGGCTTGCGGCGGGTTCAGCATCAGCAACGGCGTGCCGGCTCGGTCGCGCTTCTTGTAGCCGATGCCGGCCACCTTGTGCAGGTCGTCGCGCAGGTTGGTGCGCAGCAGGTTGTGCAGCGCGTAGACGCCTTCGTTGAGGAACACGATGTCCACCGACGGCAGCGCCAGCACCTCGCGCGGCAGCGCGCTGGTGTGCGAGCCGACGAAGCCGATCGGCCGCTCGGGCTGGTCGGCCTTCAGCGCCTCGGCCAGCCGCGTGGCGCCGATCATGCTGGTGGTGCCGGAGTTCGGGTTCTGGCCGTAGACGACGAACAGCGTCAGTCGTGGCTTCAGCTCGCGCACGCGCTGCACCGCGGCCTCGAGCGACAGCCGTTCGGCGTCGCAGTCGAGGATCGCCGCGCCAAAGCCCTTGGCGCGACACGACTGCGCCAACAACAACGCCCAGGTCGGCGGCTCGATCGCCGAATAGGTGATCGCGAGGTCCTGGTAGGCCTGCGCCGACGAATCGGGGTGGATCAGCAGCACGTCGAGCGCGCGGTCGATCAGGGTGTTCATGCCGTCACGGCCTCTTGATGCGGGCTGGCAACGTCCCAATACGCCGGCGTGATGCCGGTCGCGATCCACGCGAGGATCTGGGACACGCGGTGCTCCGACGTGTGGTGCTTGCGCGCGTTGGCCAGGCCGGCGGCGGCAATGCGATGTGTGCGTTCGGGGTCGTCACGCAACGTCTGCAGTGCATCGGCCAGCCGATCGGGGTCGTCGCCATCGAACAGCACGATTTGCCCGCCGTCGGCGAACAGCCGCGTCGTTCGCGGATGGGCGGGAATGCGCCACGACACCACCGGTTGGCCGATCGCCATGCTCTCGACCACCCGTCCGGCATAGGTCTTCACGAACGACGGCAGGTTCACGCTGGCCAGGCTGTTGCTCAGGCCGTCGAGGTACAGGTCGAACAGCTTGGCGCGCACGCGCTGCTGCGTGTCGACGAACTGCGCCCACTCGGGCTGTGTGAAGCGGCCGGCGAGCAGCTGCAGGCGCAGCGGGTTGTTCAACTCGTCGAACATCGCCGGCACCGGTGTGCCGTGTTCGCCCGAGGTGCGGAACTGCAGCAGCTGCTGCAGCCGCGGGTGGCGGTGGTACTTGGCGCGCCGGTTGTAGGTGCTGCCGATGAACGCCGCCGGCTTGTCGGTCGCCGGCGCACCGTTGCGGAAGAATCGGCGCGGCACGTGGCACGGCGTCCACACCGCGCGGGCGCCCCAGTTCTCGACGTGGCGCACGTCGTTCTCATCGACCACGCAAAAGTGAGTCACGTGCGGCAGCACGGCGCGCTGCATCAGCGGCACGCGGCGGCCGAGCTCGGGCACCTCGGCATAGTCGCTCGGGTCGTAGTGCAGCGTCTCCATCACGATGCCCACGCGCACCGGTGCCAGCGTGGCCAGCCAGGCGAAATCGGCTTCGGTCAGCGGCGGCGGCGCTTCCCAGGCCGGCCGCTGGCCCAGGATGTGGGTGACGTCGTTGACCCACACTTGGTCGTAGCGCCGGTTGCCCACGATCTGGCGCGCCCAGCTCCAGCACGAGGTGAACACCACCGTCACGTCATGTCCAGCCGCGCGCAGGCCTTCGACATAGGCCATGTGCGTGGTGTAGGACCACTGGCGGGCCGAGGCCCACACCAGCATGTCGTGCTGCACGTAGAGGATGTTCATCGCTCGAACGGCTGGTGCCGCGTCAGACGTTGCCGTGCACGGTGTTCTTCAGCATCGTGAAGCCCTTGATCAGCTCGGCGATGCCGCCATCGAGCGTCACGGCGGGCTTGAATCCGGTGGATTCCAGCTTGGCGTTGCTGACGATGTAGTTGCGCTGGTCGGGGTCCTTGCCCACCGGCGCTTCCATGAACACGAAGTCGGGAATCTGCTTCTGGATTCGCTCGCACAGCTCGCGCTTCGACACGTTGGCCTCGGTCAGGCCGACGTTGAAGATGTGCCCGCGCATGCCGTCGAAGTGCGCCAGCCCGTGCAGGAACACCCTCGCCACGTCGCGCACGTGGATGTAGTTGCGCTTGAAGCTGCTCTCGAACAGCACGACGAAGCGGTCGTGCACCGCGCGGTGCGTGAAGTCGTTGACCAGCAGGTCCACGCGCATGCGCGGCGACATGCCGAACACCGTGGCCAGCCGGAAGCTGATCGCGTTGTCGCGCTGCATCAGTTCGTCTTCGATCTCGACCTTCTCCTTCGCGTAGATCGAGATCGGGCGCAGCGGCGATTCCTCGGTGCAGAAGTGATTGTCGTCGCCGGTGCCGTAGGCGCTGTTGGTGGTGGGCATCAGCACGCGCTGCTGGCGCGACATCAGCTTGAGCATCATCAGGATCGCATCGCGGTTGACCGTGCGCGCACCGACCGGGTCGGCGCTGCACATCGGCGCGCCGACCAGCGCGGCGAGCGGGATCACGACGTCGGCCTTCTTGAGCAACGGCGCCACGGTCGACTCGACGCGGATGTCGCCCTTGACGACCGTGAAGTTCGGATCGTTGCACACGTGGTTCAGGCTGGCCTGCTTGAACAGAAAGCTGTCGAGCACGGTGACGCGGTGCCCGGCTTGAAGCAGCGCGGGCACCAGCGTCGAGCCGAGGTAGCCGGCGCCGCCGGTGACGAGGATGTCGTAGCTCATGGTCGAGTCTCTCTTCTTGCGGAGGTCATGCGGCGAACAGCGCCGTCTCGACGCATTCGCACAAGGTGTGAGCCAGCACGATGTGCTGCTCCTGGATGGTGCTGGTGGCCTGGCCCGGCACGGCGATGCAGTGGTCGGCCCGCTCGCGCGCAGCGCCGCCGCCGCGGCCGCTGAACACGATGCTGGTCAGGCCCATGCGCTTGCACTCGTCGAGCGCGCGCAGGATGTTGGGCGACGCACCCGACGTGGTGATGCCGAGAAACACGTCGCCCGGTCGCGCTTTGCCGGCGAGCTGGCGCGCGAACACCTGCTCGAAGCCGTAGTCGTTGCCGATCGCCGTGAGGATCGACGAGTCGGTGGTCAGCGCTTCGGCCGGCAAGGGGGCGCGGTCGCGCGCCAGCTTGCTGACGAATTCGGCCGCCAGGTGCTGGGCATCGGCCGCCGAGCCGCCGTTGCCGGCGATGTACAGGCGCCCGCCCGATCGATAGCAGTGCACCACGGCATCGGCCGCGGCGGCAAAGGCGCGCGACACCGGCTCGTCGTCGAGCAGCGCGCGCTGCGCCTCGATCGACGCGCGCAGGTTGCGCACCAGCATCGCGGCGGGGGATTCAGTAGGCATAGGCATGCGACGGTCGTCTCGGTTCCTGGGCGGGCTCGGGACACATCACGCGGGCGGCGCGGTGGTAGTCGCCCGGCACGCCGATGTCGATGAACGCGCCCGGACACTCGAGTGCTGCGAAGCGTTGGCCTTGCGCCCGCAGGGCGGGCAGGACATCGTTCTCGAGCGAAAGCACCTGTCCGGGCTCGTGCGCCACGGCGTGCAATGCCGCCGGGCGGAACCACACCACACCGCCGTTGGCGAGTGGCGATGCGCCGTCGCGCAGCGCCCGCACACGGCCC
>DATKJN010000224.1:0-3164 GCA_035543655.1 Burkholderiaceae bacterium
GCCGCCTGTGCCATGCAGGCACCTGCGTCAGCCGCCTTCGCGCTCGCCTTCGACGACCCGCAGTGGGCGGTGACGCCCGGCCAATCGGCGGTGCTGTACGACGGCGAGGTGTGCCTGGGCGGTGGCGTGATCGACGGCAGCCCGGCGTGATCGGCGCGCGCCTTAGAGCGCGCAGGGCATGAGCAAACAACGATTGAGTCCTTGGGATTGCCGAATGCGATCGGACAATGCGCGCTTCGCATAACAAAGCACGGTGACCATGCGTTCGCCGTGCAAGCGCCATTGAACTTCCAGCAATTGCGATCGGTGCGCGAGGCGGCGCGGCGCGGCTTCAACCTGACCGAGGTGGCGGCGTCGCTGCACACCTCGCAGCCCGGCGTGAGCCGGCAGATCCGCGAACTCGAGGACGAGCTCGGGCTTGAGATCTTCGTGCGCGCCGGCAAGCGCCTCACCGGGCTCACCGCGCCGGGCGAGGCGCTGCTGCCAATCGTCGAGCGGCTGCTGGTCGAAGCCGACAACCTGAAGCGTGCCGGAGACGACTTCGCGCAGCAGGGCCGCGGCACGCTGCGCATCGCCGCCACGCATTCGCAGGCGCGTTACGCGCTGCCGCCGGCCGTGCGCGACTTCCGCGGCGCGCATCCACGGGTGGCACTGCACATGCACCAGGGCTCGCCGCACCACATTGCGCAGATGCTGATCGACGGGATCGTCGACGTCGGCATCGCCACCGAGGCGCTGGCGCAGTACGACGAGCTGGTGGCGCTGCCGTGCTACAGCTGGACCCACGTGATCGTGGTGCGGCCCGACCACGAATTGGCCGCTCTCGCGGGACAGAGCGGTTCGTTGACGCTGCAGCAACTCGTGCGCCATCCGATCGTCACTTACGAGTCGGGCTACACCGGACGCGCACACATCGACCAGGGGTTCGCCAAAGCGGAGCTGGCGCCCGATGTCGTGCTGCAGGCGATGGACGCCGACGTGATCAAGACCTATGTCGAGCTCGGTCTCGGCGTGGGCATCGTCGCGGCGATCGCGTTCGACGAGGAGCGTGACAACCATCTGCGCGCCATCGACGCGCGCCACCTGTTTGCCGCCAACATGACGCGCCTGGCGGTGCGGCGGGGTGCCTACCTGCGCGACTTCGTCTACGACTTCATTGCCGGCTTCGCGCCGCCGCTGACCCGGGCGTTGGTGCAGCGCGCGCTGCACCAGCCGCCCGGCAGCGATCACGGGCTCTGAAGGTCCCCTGCAAGCGCGGGGGTCGGCGCCCGCGCGGCCTACGCATTAGGGAGCCCGCGCGAGACACCGCGCCACGCACGACCTAATCTGCTTGTGCAGTGTCCCGCTGCGCACGAGGAGTAGGCCATGGGTGCGATGTTCAGGCGTTTCGCCGTTGGCGCCTTCGCCGGCGCGCTCGCTTCGTTCTTCCCGCGGCTGGTCGCTGTGCTGGGGGGTGACCCCACCGGCAACATCGAGCTGTTCAGTGCCACCTACCTGCTGGTGGGCGGCATCGTCGCGCTGGCCGTCGGCGTGGTGGTGGTGATCGTCGATGCCGAGCCGCAGCGCAAGCTGCGCGACGTGTTCATGACAGCGCTCGGTGTGCCGACGCTCCTGATGGGTGCGCTCACCACCGGCGCGACGGCGCACAACGCGACGCTGGCCGACCTGAAGATCCAGTCGATCGCCAAGGAACTGGCGGCCAAGAGCCAGATCCCGATCCGCACCGACATGCCGTCGATCGAAGCGCCCGCGGCGCGGGGGCCCGATGCCGGCGCACTCAGCGGCTTGCTGTCGCTGGTGCCCAGCGCCCACGCGCAGGCCGCCGCGCCGGCCGCGCCGCAAGCCAACCGCCTCGGTATCACGCTGCGCGAGCCGCGCTACGTGACCGTGTACCAGGAGGCCCGCGACGAGGTCGCACTGCGGTCGCTGCAGCAGACGCTGGCACAACGTGGCGTGGCCACGCGCACCGTGCACCTGGTCGACGGCCGGCACCTGCTGGTGGCAGCCGGCCCGGCGCGCGCCTATTCCGACGCGGTGCTCGATGGCGCGCGCGCCAAAGAGCACGGTGCCGTGCCGTATCTGGTGCCGGCGCGGCAGTAGCGCGCGGTCAGATCAGCGCCGCCGGGTCTTGTGCGACCGCGGCCTCGGCGCCGACCACGAAGCGGGTCACGCGGCGCGGCCGCAGGTGGGCCCGCGCCCCGGGTGCGAGCTGCAGGCTGTCGCGCAGTTGCATCCAGCGCGTGCGCGGCAGTTCGACGTCGAGGTAGCCGCCGTCGTCGCGCTGGAACTCCAGTCGCGTCAGGGGTCCGAGCGTCAACACCTGGGACAGCCGTGCGCTGAACGAGCCGTCTGCCGGTGCGGCAACGAGGTCGAGCTCGTGCGGCCGCACGTAGCTCACGTCGTCGTCTGCCGCCTCACGTGAACCGTGACCGAGACGGCCGTGGAACAGGTTCACGTCGCCGAGAAACTGCAGCACGAACGGTGACGCCGGCTTGTCGTAGACCTCGTCGGGCGCACCTTGCTGCTCGATACGGCCTTCGTTCATGACGACGATGCGGTCGGCGACTTCCATCGCTTCATCCTGGTCGTGCGTGACGAACACGCTGGTCACGTGCACGGTGTCGTGCAGCCGACGCAGCCAACGGCGCAGCTCCTTGCGCACCTTGGCATCGAGTGCGCCGAACGGCTCGTCGAGCAGCAGCACCCTGGGCTCGACCGCCAGGGCGCGGGCCAAGGCGATGCGCTGGCGCTGGCCGCCGGAGAGCTGGTGCGGGTAGCGGTCGGCCAGCCAGTCGAGCTGCACCAGCTTGAGCAGCTCCATCACCTTGGCGCGGATCTCGGCTTCGCGCGGGCGCGTGGCCTTCGGCCGCACGCGCAAGCCGAAGGCCACGTTCTCGAAGATGCTCATGTGAGCGAACAGCGCGTAGTGCTGGAACACGAAGCCGACGTGGCGCTCGCGCACATCGGTGCCAGTGGCGTCGACACCCTGGAACAGCACGCTGCCGGAGTCGGGCATCTCAAGGCCGGCGATGATGCGCAGCAGCGTCGTCTTGCCCGAGCCCGACGGCCCGAGCAGCGCGACGAGTTCGCCGGCGGGAATATCGAGCGTCAGGTTGTCGCAGACGACGGTCTTGCCGTAGCGCTTGTTGAGATTCCGAACTTCG
>DATKJN010000225.1:0-4466 GCA_035543655.1 Burkholderiaceae bacterium
GTGATCTATTTCGAGGCGCAGGACCTGCCGGAGCTGTGGGACTTCTTCACCGCGCTGCCGACCACCGTGGTGGTCGATCACATGGGCCGACCCAATGTGGGCCAGCCAGTCGATGGACCGGAGTTCACGCTCTTCCTCAAGTTCATGCGCGAGCACGACAACGTGTGGAGCAAGGTCAGTTGCCCCGAACGGCTGTCGGTCACGGGACCGAAGGCGCTCGATGGCGAGCGCAACGCCTATCGCGACGTGGTGCCGTTCGCGCGCCGCGTGGTCGAGACCTTTCCCGGGCGGGTGCTGTGGGGCACCGACTGGCCGCATCCGAACCTGAAGGACCACATGCCCGACGATGGCTTGCTGGTGGACTTCATCCCGCACATCGCGCGCACGCCGGAGTTGCAGCGGCATTTGCTGGTGGACAACCCGATGCGGCTGTACTGGCCCGATGAACTGACACGCTGACCGGTGGCCGTGCCGATGCATTGATCAACTCCCCAACCATGAAGGCCGGAGCACACCCGAGCATGCCCCCCACGTTTCGAATGGTTCCTCACCCTCTCGCTCTTACCTGCCTCCTCACTTTGGCAGCTTGCGCCGTGGGGCCATCCGAGCAAGTTGCGGGCATGACAGGCGCAGCGCCGGCACAACTCCAGCCAGCGCGCGGTGCCTCGCTGCAGGCGTGCGACGCGTTGGTCGGCCAGTTTCGCTACAGCGACACCAAAATCGACAGCGCTGCTGCCGTGGCCGCCGGCCCCATCGTGCCGAACGGCCATGCGGTGGTGGCGCACTGCCTGATCAAGGGCAAGATGAAAGACCGCAAAGGCGCCGACGGCCAGGACTACGCGATTGGCTTCGAGATGCGCCTGCCTCAGTCGTGGAACGGCCGCTTCTACTACCAGGGCAACGGCGGCATCGACGGC
This sequence comes from Burkholderiaceae bacterium, assembly GCA_035543655.1. Lineage (GTDB taxonomy): Bacteria > Pseudomonadota > Gammaproteobacteria > Burkholderiales > Burkholderiaceae_C > JAEUPI01. The sequence goes on from DATKJN010000225.1 coordinate 918, forward strand.
GTGGTGCAGCCGGCGCACGGGGCGCTCGGGGGAGGCCCGACCACCGGCGCGCTCGCGCAGGGCTTTGCGGTCATCAGCTCCGATGCCGGCCACACGGCTGGCCAGAACCCGCGCTTCGGCGCCGAGCCGCAGGCGCGCGCCGACTATGGCTACCGCGCCGTTGGAAATCTAACGCCTATGGCCAAGGCGCTGATTAGGGCCGCCTATGGCAAGGCGCCGGACCGCTCGTATATCGGAGGCTGCTCCAACGGTGGCCGGCACACCATGGTGGCCGCTGCGCGCTACGGCGACCAGTTCGACGGCTACCTCGTCGGGGCGCCGGGATACCGCTTGCCCAATGCCGCGCTCGCCCAACTCTGGGCCGCCCCGCAGTGGAAAGCGCTCGCGACACCGGATGCCACGATCGCCCACCCGTTCAATCCCAGCGCCCGCATCGCCGACCTTGGCAGTGCACTGACCGCTGCCGAGCGTCGCACGGTGGCCGGTGCGATCACCGAGCGCTGCGATGCGCTCGACGGTGCGCGCGACGGCATCGTGGGCGACACCGCGACGTGCCAGGCTGCGTTCAATCTCGAGCGCGACGTGCCCACGTGCCGCGCCGAGCGCGACGGCCAGTGCCTGACCGCAGCGCAAAAACGCCTGCTCGGTGCCGTGTATGCCGGTGGCACGACGCCGAGCGGCCAGATGATCTACAGCACATTTCCCTGGGACATCGGGATCGCTGCCGCCAACTGGGCGCAATGGAAGTTCGTCAACGCGCAGGTGCTCGATCCTGCCGCCGGCTACATTTTCATGACGCCACCGCGCTCGCTCGATCCGTTTGCAGTCGACATCGAGGGCGGCTACAAGGCCATCTTTGCCACCGATGCAAACTTCGGCGAGTCCGCCGACACCATGATGACCCCACCGGGCAAGGACAACCCGAGCCATCTCGCTGCGTTGCGGGCTCGGGGCGCCAAGGTCCTGATCTACCACGGCGTGAGCGACGCCATCTTCTCGGCCGACGACACCGTGGCGTTCATGCGGCGGCTCGAGCGCGCTCTCGGAGGCCGCTCGGACGACTTCGCGCGCTACTTCCCGGTGCCGGGCATGGCGCACTGCAGCGGCGGCCCGGCCACCGACCAGTTCGACGCGCTGACGCCGCTGGTGCGTTGGGTGGAGCAGGGCGTTGCGCCGGCCTCGATCCCCGCCCGCGCGCGCGGGGCAGGCAACGCCGGTGGAGTGAACGCCGAACTGCCGCCGACATGGGCATCCAATCGCAGCCGACCGCTGTGCCCTTGGCCCAGCGTGGCGCGCTACATCGGCAGCGGCAACCCCGACGACGCCGTGAGTTTCAACTGCCGCTGACGATGATGCGTGAAATCGACACCGCTTTCGTCCGCATCGATCGAATCGGCAGCGCAAAGGAACCGTGACCATGTCCCTCGACAAGCCTTATCTGGATGTGCCGGGCACGACCATCTTCGACGCCGAGCAGTCGCGCAAAGGTTATTGGCTCAACCAGTTCTGCATGTCGCTGATGAAGGCCGACAACCGCGCCCGCTTTAAGGCGAACGAGCGCGCCTATCTCGACGAGTGGCCGATGACCGAGGAGCAGAAGCAGTCCGTGCTGGCGCGCGACCTCAACCGCTGCATCGCGGCCGGCGGCAACATCTACTTTCTGGCCAAGATCGGTGCCACCGACGGCAAGAGCTTCCAGCAGATGGCCGGGAGCATGACCGGCATGACCGAAGACGAGTACCGCGACATGATGATCGGCGGCGGGCGTTCGGCCGACGGCAACCGCGTGATCGGCGAGGACGGCGATGCCCAGGCACATCGGCAACCCCAGGGCCATGGCAAAGGAACCCTCTGAAATGAAGCCCCCACGCTCACGTCGTTCGCCGCCCCCCGAGGGGGCGTTCAGTACCTTCGGAACGGCCAGGCGGTACTGATATGGCACGCATCTCCGCATCGGTCTATACCAGCCACGTGCCCGCGATCGGCGCGGCGCTCGATCTGGGCAAGACGCAAGAGCCGTATTGGCAGAAGGTGTTCGCTGGCTACGAGTTCAGCCGCCGATGGATGACCGACCACAAGCCCGACGTGATCTTGCTGGTCTTCAACGATCACGCCACGTCGTTCAGCCTGGAGATGATCCCGACGTTTGCGATCGGCACCGCGGCCGAGTACGCGATCGCCGACGAAGGCTGGGGGCCGCGGCCGGTGCCCAAGGTGTTCGGCCATGCCGAACTTTCGGCACACATCGCGCAGAGCGTGATCCAGGACGACTTCGACCTCACGCTGGTCAACAAGATGGACGTCGATCACGGCCTGACGGTGCCGCTGTCGCTGTTGTTCGGCCAGGTGAATGCGTGGCCTTGTCCGGTGATCCCGTTCGCGGTCAACGTGGTGCAGTACCCCATCCCGTCGGGCCGGCGCTGCTTCATGCTGGGCCAGGCGATCCGCAAGGCGATCGAGTCGTACGACGAGCCGCTCAACGTGCAGGTCTGGGGCACCGGCGGCATGAGCCACCAACTGCAGGGGCCGCGCGCGGGGTTGATCAACAAGGACTGGGACAACCGCTTCCTCGACCGCCTGATCGCCGATCCGGCCGGCCTGGCGCAGGTGCCGCACATCGAATACGTGCGCGAGGCCGGCAGCGAGGGCATCGAGCTGGTGATGTGGCTGATCGCGCGCGGCGCGATGGCCGACCTGACCGGCGGGCCGGCGCCCAAGGTGGCGCACCGCTTCTATCACGTGCCGGCATCGAATACCGCCGTGGGCCACCTGATTCTGGAGAACTGACGTGACCATCCACGTAGCCCTGGCGGGCGCCGGCGCATTCGGCATCAAGCACCTCGACGCGATCAAGCAGATCCCCGACGTGAAGGTGATCTCGGTCGTCGGCCGCGAGCTGGCCAAGACCCAGGAGGTGGCCGACAAGTACGGCATCGCGCACGCGACGACCGAGCTCGAGCAGAGCTTGGCGATCAAGGAGCTCGATGCGGTGATCCTCGCCACGCCCACGCAGATGCACGCCGCGCAGACGATGGCGTGCTTGAAGGCTGGCAAGCATGTGCAGGTCGAGATCCCTTTGTGCGACACGCTGAAAGACGGCCAGGCCGTGGTGGCCCTGCAGAAGCAGGCGAAGAAGGTGGCGATGTGCGGCCACACGCGGCGCTTCAATCCCAGCCACCAGTGGGTGCGCAAGCGCATCCTCGCCGGTGAATTCAACGTCCAGCAAATGGACGTGCAGACGTACTTCTTCCGCCGCACGAACATGAACGCGCTCGGCCAGCCGCGCAGCTGGACCGATCACTTGCTGTGGCACCACGCGGCGCACACGGTCGACCTGTTTGCCTACCAGGCGCGCTCGCCGATCGTCAAAGCCAACGCGGTGCAAGGCCCGATCCATCCGAACCTCGGCATCGCGATGGACATGAGCATCCAGCTCAAGGCCGCCAACGGGGCGATCTGCACGCTCAGTTTGAGTTTCAACAACGAAGGGCCGCTCGGCACCTTCTTTCGCTACATCGGCGACACCGGCACCTACATCGCCCGCTACGA
>DATKJN010000226.1:0-6018 GCA_035543655.1 Burkholderiaceae bacterium
TCAGCGAGTCGGTTGCGAGCGCCGCTGATCGTGAAGCCCTGGTCGTAAAGCAACTCGCGGATGCGCCGAATCAGCAGCACCTCGTGGTGCTGGTAGTAGCGGCGATTGCCCCGTCGCTTGACGGGTTTGAGCTGGGTGAACTCCTGCTCCCAATACCTCAGCACGTACGGCTTCACGCCGCACAGCACGCTCACCTCACCGATCGTGAAGTAGCGCTTGGCAGGGATCGCGGGGAGCCCAATCTCCATTGAAATCAATGAGGTGGAGCAGCAAAGCTAGACTTTACTCGAACTCACCATCGGCTGGCGTGTCGCCCTGCACGATTGATTTCAACTTGTGGCTTGCGTGAAAAGTCACTACATGACGGGCCTTGATCGGAATGGCCTCGCCCGTGCGCGGATTGCGCCCCGGACGGGGCGCCTTGCGACGAATGTTGAAGTTACCGAAGCCGGAGAGCTTGACGTCCTGGCCCTCGACGAGCGTGTGGTGAACCAGGTCGAAGAAGGCCTCCACCATGTCTTTGGACTCGCGCTTGTTCAAACCCAGGCGCTCGAACAGCAACTCGGCCAGTTCGGCTTTCGTCAGCGTGGGCGTCTGCAGCGACGGCACTGCGACCGGTCGCGGCGGCGCCCCTTGTTCGATGCTCATGGTTCCCTCGACACTCTTGCCACGCTCACGTGCGCAGTCTTGCGCCGACCCGTTCCGACGCCCGTTGCTGGGCGGCCGCCAGGGCGGCCTCGATGCGCTCGTCGGTCAGCGTTTGCGTATCGTCCATCAATTCCAGCCGCACGGCCATACTGTGTTCACCCGGTCGGAGATCGCCCCCGCCCTTGGGCCGGTACAAGTCGAAAAGTGTGGCGCGCCGCACCACCCCCGTCGGGTCGTCGAGCAGCGCGGCAACCAGGGCGTCGTGGGGAACCCGCTCGGACACCGCGAAGGCCTGGTCGCGCTGCACTGGCTGCAATCGGGCCAACGGCTTGAAGAGCGGAACCGGGTGCCGCAGCACGGCATCGAGATCGAGTTCGAACAGCACCGGGGCATGGGGCAACTCGTAGGCCTGGCGCCAGCGCGGATGGAGTTCACCCAGGACCCCGATGCGACGCTCGCCCTGCCACAGCTGCGCACCCCGTCCCGGATGCAGCGCGGGATGCTCGACCGCCGTGCAGCGCAGCGCGAGGGGTGCCAGCAAGGACTCGAGGTCGCCCTTGATGTCGTAAAGGTCGGCGCGCCGCGCTGATCGGCCCCACTGCGTGGTGTCGGCATCGCCGTAGGCCAGACCCCCGAGGCGCATGGGCTGGTCGATACCCGCCACCGCGCCGTCGCCGGCCAAGACCGACGGGTCGCGGCGATAGACACGGCCGAGCTCGAACAGCCGCACGCGCTCGGCGCGCTGCGCGAGGTTGCGCCGCAGCGTGTCGACCATGCTGCCGATCAGGCTGGAGCGCATCGCGGCCAATGGCGCGGCGATCGGGTTGAGCACGCGGATCGGGTCCGCGTTACCTGCCAGCTCCCGCTCCCAGCGCTCTTCAACGAAGCTGAACGAGATCGTTTCCTGGTAGCCGAGCTGTGCCAACGCGCGCCGCACCGTGTGTGCGCTGCGCTTGCCTTCGAACTGCGGGCGGCCCTGCACCGGTGCCAACGGCGGTACCAGCGGCAGCTTGTCGTAGCCGACGACGCGTATCACCTCTTCGATCAGGTCTTCTTCGATCGTCAGGTCGAAGCGCCACGGCGGCGGCGTGATCGTGATGACCTCGCCCGCGGCCGTTCGCGGCTCAAGGCCCAGGCGCTGGAGCACACCGACGCACTGCGCCTGCGTGACCGGCATGCCGATCACCTTGTTGGCACGCGCCACGCGCAGGCTCAATGGCTTGCGTTGCGGCATCGCCGGCTGCTGGTCGTCCATCGGACCGGCTTGGCCGCCGCAGATCTGCAGCACCAGAGCCGTGATGTGTTCGATGTGCTGCACGGTCGTCGAGGGATCGACGCCGCGCTCGAAACGATGCCCCGCATCGGTGGAAAATCCGAAGCGCCGCGAACGTCCAGCGACTGCATCGGGCCACCAGAATGCGGCCTCGACATACACATTGCGCGTGTCGTCCGACACCGCGGTGGCGTCGCCGCCCATGATGCCGGCAAGCGACTCCACCTGGTGTGCGTCGGCAATCACACCCACCTGCGAATCCACCTCGATGGTCTGGCCGTTGAGCAACTTCAACGACTCGCCTGCCTTTCCCCAACGGACGACGAGGTGGTCGTGGATCTTGTCGAAGTCGAAGATGTGCGACGGCCGTCCGTACTCGAACATCACGTAGTTCGAGATGTCGACCAGCGCATTCACCGGCCGCTGACCACAGCGCAACAGCCGGTTGACCATCCATGCCGGCGTCTTGGCCTGCGGATCGATCCCGCGCACCACCCGACCGGAGAAACGACCGCACAAGTCGCTGGCTTCGACGCGCACCGGCAGGCGATCATCGATCGTCGCGGACACCGCCTTCAATGTCGGTGTACGCAATGGCGCGCCGGTGAGCGCGGCCACTTCACGCGCCATACCGTACACCGACAGGCAATGGCCGAGGTTGGGCGTGAGCTTGAGCGTGAACAGCGTGTCGTCGAGCTTCAAGGCCTCGCGCACGTCGGCACCCGGCGTGAGTTGCGAATCGAGTTCGAGAAGGCCGCCGTGATCGTCGCTCAAGCCGAGTTCGCGCGCCGAGCACAACATGCCATGGCTCTCGACACCGCGCAGCTTGCCCACCTGGATATCAAGCGCCTTGCCATCGGCGCCGCCAGGTAGCCGCGCCCCGACCAGCGCCAACGGTGCGCGCAGGCCCACACGCGCGTTCGGCGCACCACAGACGACCTGCAATGCGCCATCGCGCGAATGCGGTCCCGCCTGCACGCGGCACACGCTGAGCTTGTCGGCATTGGGATGCGGCTCGCACTCGACAATCTCGCCTACCACGACCTGCGTGAATGGCGGCGCGGCGGGACGCAGGTCCTCGACCTCCATGCCCGACATCGTCAGCAGGTCGGCCAACTGCGCCGTCGTCAATGCCGGGTCGCAGAACTCGCGCAGCCAGGATTCAGGGAATTGCATTGTGGATTCCCCGGCTCACTTGAACTGCGACAGGAAGCGCAGGTCGTTCTCGAAGAACAGGCGCAGGTCGTCGATGCCGTAGCGCAGCATGGCGAGACGGTCGGGGCCCATGCCGAATGCAAAGCCGATGTAGCGCTCGGGGTCGAGCCCAAAGTTGCGCACGACCTGCGGATGCACCTGACCCGAACCCGACACCTCGAGCCACTTGCCCTTCAGCGGACCGCTGCCGAACGCGATGTCGATCTCGGCCGAAGGCTCGGTGAACGGGAAGAACGAAGGCCGGAACCGCAGCTGCAGATCGTTGGTTTCGAAGAACAGCCGACAGAAGTCGGTGAAGACGGCCTTCAGGTCCTTGAAGCTCACGTTCTGGCCGATCCACAGCCCTTCGCACTGGTGGAACATCGGCGAGTGCGTGGCATCGCTGTCCACGCGGTACGTACGGCCCGGTGCGATCACGCGGATGTCGGGCATCGGATCCATGCCGGCATGGCGGGCTGCATGTGCGCGCGCGTAGCGCACCTGCATCGGCGACGTGTGCGGGCGCAGGTTGAGCCAGTGGCCCTCCTCGTCCTTCATGTCGACGTAGAAGGTGTCCTGCATCGAGCGCGCCGGATGGTTCTCCGGGTTGTTCAATGCGGTGAAGCTCATCCAGTCGGTCTCGATTTCGGGACCGTCGGCCACGTCGAATCCCATCGACGCGAAGATGGCCTCGATGCGCTGCATCGTCAGCGACACCGGATGCAGGCTGCCGCCGCCGACGCGGCGGCCAGGCAAGGTGACATCGAGCGCCTCGGCGCGCAGCTGGGCATCGAGTTCGGCCTGCGCCATGGCCTGGCGGCGCTGCTGCAGCGCGCCCTCGATGCGCTCCTTGGCGCCGTTGATCAGCGCGCCGCGCGACTTCTTCTCGTCCACCGACAGCGCGGCCAGCGCCTTCAGCAGCTCGGTCACGCGGCCAGCCTTGCCGAGAAAACGCGCCTTGGCGTTTTCGAGCTCGGCCGGCGTCGGCGCAGCGTCGAACTCCTGCTGCGCACGAACCACCAGTTGGTCCAGGTCGTCCATTGGTTGTCGATCGACGGATGAAACAGGCTGCCCACGACAGGCAGCCTGTTGATCGGTGCATCGTGCGGCGCGAGGCGCCGCGGTACACGGCACCCCGCTGGGTGCCGAGCCGTTCAAGGCATCAGGCGATCTGTGCCTTCACCTTGGCCACGATGGTGCCGAACGCGGCCGGATCGCTCACTGCCAGATCGGCCAGCACCTTGCGGTCGATGTCGATCGCGGCTTTCTTCAGGCCCGCCATGAACTGGCTGTAGGTGATGCCCAGCTCGCGCGCAGCGGCATTGATGCGCGCGATCCACAACTGCCGGAACACGCGCTTGCGCGTGCGGCGATCGCGGTAGGCGTATTGGCCCGCCTTCATCACCGCCTCTTTGGCAATGCGGAAGACGTTCTTGCGGCGGCCTCTGAAGCCCTTGGCTTGGGCTAGGACCTTCTTGTGACGGGCGTGGGCTGTGACACCACGTTTGACGCGAGGCATGTGTGTGCTCCTTCGTGCGTGTCAGTCGATCACAGACCGGCAAAGGGCAGCATCGCAGCGACGTGCCCCATGTTCGTCTCGTGCACGTTGGCCGCGCCGCGCAGGTGGCGCTTGCGGGTCGTGGACTTCTTGGTGAGGATGTGGCGCTTGTACGCCTGACCGCGCTTGACGGTACCACCCGGGCGCACGCGGAACCGCTTGGCCGCGCTCTTCTTGGTCTTCATCTTGGGCATGACTGCTCCTTCTTGAGTTGCTGCCGCAGGCGGGCGCGCCTTGAAGGCGCCCCACTTGATGAGCCTGTGGCGGGCTTGTGTGCCTGGAACCGCGGCGACCAAACCGCGGCCCGGCATGAAAACTAAAGACGACTCACTTCTTCTTCGGTGCCAGCACCATCACCATCTGGCGGCCTTCGAGCTTGGGCATGTGCTCGACCACCGCCACATCGGCCAACTCGTCGCGAATGCGCTCGAGCAACCGCATGCCGATGTCCTGGTGGGTGATCTCGCGGCCGCGGAAGCGCAACGTCACCTTGCCTTTGTCGCCGTCTTCGGCGATGAAGCGGCGCAGGTTGCGCATCTTGATCATGTAGTCGCCCTCGTCCGTGCCCGGACGAAACTTGACTTCCTTGACCTCGATGATCTTCTGCTTGCTCTTGGCCTCAGCTGCTTTCTTCTGTTCCTGGTACTTGAATTTGCCGTAGTCCATCAGCCGGCACACCGGCGGGTCTGCTGTGGCTGCGATCTCGACCAGGTCTACGTCGTACTCGCCGGACAGGCGCAACGCTTCCATGATGGGCACGACGCCCAAAGGTTCGTTGTCGGGTCCGTTGAGTCGCACTTGCGGTGCGGTGATTTCTCGATTGAGCCGATGCTTGCGCTCGGCGTTGGGAGTACGACGGTCGAAAAAAGTAGCGATGGTGTGGATCCTTTCAACAGCCCATCAGGCAAGCGAAGGGCCGAAACAAAAGCAAAAGCGCGCCGAAGGCTCAAACCTTTTGCGCGATGTCTTGTGCGATCTTCGCTGAGAACGCATCGACCGACATCACACCAAGGTCTACGTTGCCCCGGGCGCGCACCGAAACGGCCCCGCTTGCCTTCTCCTTGTCGCCAACGACCAGGATGTACGGGACCTTCAGCATCGAATGCTCGCGGATTTTATAGCTGATTTTGTCATTGCGCAAATCAGCTGCGGCCCTAACCCCTTGTTTTTGAAGCCGTTTCGACACCTCGGCGGCATATTCGCCCTGGTGTTCCGTGATCGGCGCGACCACGGCCTGCCGCGGCGCCAGCCAGGCCGGCAGCGCGCCGGCGTGCTGCTCGATCAGGATGCCGATGAAGCGCTCCAGGCTGCCCACGATGGCCCGGTGCAGCATCACCGGGTGGGC
>DATKJN010000227.1:0-4475 GCA_035543655.1 Burkholderiaceae bacterium
GCTGATCTGCTGCGCGCACTCGATCTCCGAGGGTGGCAAGCTGGTGTTGGGCGCGCAGGCCGGACCGAAGCGGCTCGAAGCCGTGTTCCGCAAGGCCGGCTTCACGCACTTCCGCCGCGCCGCCGAGACGGCATTCAACATCGTGTTCGAAGTGCGGCGCTGAGCCGCGATCGCGCGCCGCGCTACGCGTCGAAACCGAAGCGGTTCATGCTGGCGAACGCGGGCATGCACGGGTGCGGCACGAAGCGCGTGCGGCAGTCGATCACCGCGGGCAAGCCGCTGGCGCGCGCGCGCTCGATCGCGGGTGCCACTTGGTCGGCCTGGGTCACCGTGTCGCCGTGGCAGCCGAAGCCGCGCGCAATGGCGGCGTAGTCGGTGCCTGCCAGCGAGGTGGCGAACTCGAAGTCGTACTGCTTGCGCTGGCCGGCGCGGATGATGCCCCACGCTTCGTTGTTGTGGATCAGCGTGATCACCGGCAACTGGTAGCGCCGGGCGGTGTCGAGCTCCTGCAGCGTGAAGCCGAACGAGCCATCTCCGGTGAGGTGGAACACCGGCCGCTGCGGATGGGCGAGTTGCAGCGCCAGCGCATACGGCAAGCCGAAGCCGAGGTGGCTCATGCCCGGGTCGTGGAAGCGCGTGCGCACCGCGTGCACCGGCGTCAGGTCGTTGCTCCAGAACGTGGTGTGGCCGCCGTCGTACACCGCCAAGGCATCGCGCGGCAGCGCGCGGCCGATCGCGGTGGCGAGCGCTGCGGGGTGCATCGCTGGGCCGTCGTCCCTGGCGAGCGCGGCGAGCTGGTCGTCGTAGCGCGCGCGTGCCTGGCGCATCGATGGCAGCCAATCGGCCTCGGTGTGTGCGCGCCGGCTGCCGACTGCCGCCAGCAGATCGCGCAGTGCCTCGTTCGCATCGGCCTGGATGCCGATGTCGTGCAGCGCCGGCGCGCCGAGCGCGGCAGGATCGATGTTGATGTTGACGTGGCGGTGCGCACGGCGCACCAGCGGGCCTTGCTGGTCCCACATCCAGCTCGAATAGCGGCAGCCGATGCTCAGCACCGCGTCGGCGCGCTCGAAGGCCTGGCGCACGGCGTCGCCGGCGATCAGGCCGCCGTGGCCGATGAAATGCGGGCTTGCGCTGTCGACCACGCCGAGCGCCATCTGCGTCGGCACCACCGGTGCACGCAGCGCGGCGGCGAGTTGCGCCACCAGCGCCTGCGCCTGGCTCAGCACGACGCCGCCGCCGGCCACCAACAACGGGCGCTTCGCATCGCACAGCAGCGTGGCGGCCTCGTCGATCGACGGTCGCGACGGCCGCGGCCCGCCGAGCGCGCGGTAACGCGATGGCGCGACGTCGAACTCATCGTCTGGGTAGTCGCACTCGGCGGCCAGCACGTCTTGCGCGATGTCCAGGTGCACCGGACCGGGCCGGCCGCCGAGCGCTTCGCGAAACGCCGTGCGCACCAGCTCCGGGATGCGATGCACGTTGGTGACCACCGCATTCCACTTGGTCAGCGGCGCGAACACCGCGCGCGTGTCCATGTCCATGAACATGCCGCGGTGCGGATAGGCCGCTGCACGGTGCTGGTTGGTGGTGATCAGCAGCGCGGCCAGGTTGTTGTTGAACGCGACACCGGCGCCCGACGCCAGGTTGAGGCCGCCGGGGCCCATCTCACCGAGCGCGACGGCCACGCGCCCGGTGCCGGCAAACACCGCGGCGGCCATCATCGCACCGGCCGCCTCGTGGCGCAGGCCGACGAAGCGGATCGGGGGCGTGAGCGACAGTGCGTGCAGCAGCGGCGTGAGCTTGCCGCTGGCGATGCCGAAAACGAAGCCGACCTGCTCGGCCAAGAGGCAGCGGACGAGCGCCTGCGCGCCGTTCAGTCGCATCGAATCTCCACTGCGCTCACTCCTCGGCCTTGAATCCCGTGGCTTTCACGATCGGGCCCCAATGTGCCAGATCGCGTTTGAGCGTGGCAGCGAACTCCTCCGGCGACTGTGCCATCGGCTCCAGCGCGTTCTTGGCCAGGCCTTCCACCAGGTCGGGCGCTTGCAGGCCGTCGCGCACCTGTGCGCTCAGCTTCTGCACCAGGTCGGTTGGCGTCTTCGCCGGCACGAACCAGCCGAGCCACTCCTGCAGCGCGATGTCGGGATAGCCTTGCTCGACCATCGTCGGTGTGTCCGGCATGAACGGCGAGCGCTTCGGGCTGGTGACCGCGAGCGAGCGCAGCTTGCCGCTCTTGATCGACGGCAGCACCTCGCCGAGCACGTTGAAGCTCACCGGCACCTGGCCGCCCAACAGGTCTTGCAGCAGCGGCGCACCACCGCGGTAGGGCACGCTGTTGAAGTCGAACTTGGCCGCGCGCTGCAACATCATGCCGGCGAAGTGCAGAGCCGAGCCCGCGGCCGGAATGCCGTACACCGCCTTGGCGCTGTTGGCGCGCGCCCATTTGACGTAGTCGGCCACCGTCTTGATCTCTGCCGGCAGGCCGGGGCCGGCGGTGAACGAGTACACATACGTGCACAGCGTGCTCACCGGGATGAAGTCGGCCACCGGGTCGAACGGCAGCTTGCTGTAGATGTGCGGGTACAGCGCCATGATCGAGCCGGGGATCTGCAGGATCGTCTTGCCATCCGGCGCGGCGCGCTTCACGTATTCGGCCGCGATGCGCCCGCCGGCGCCGGGCCGGCTGTCGAGCAGCAGCGACTCGGCGTACTTGCCGCGCAGCTTCTCGGCCAGCGGCCGCGCCACCATGTCGCCCATCCCGCCGGGCGGGAAGCCCGACACGATGAAGGCGTTGCCGGCAAGCTGCGCTTGAGCGCGCGTGGGGATGCTGAGCAGTGGCGCGGCCAGCGAGCCGGCCGCGGCCGCGAGCACGGTGCGACGTTGGATCATGGATGTCCCCTTCCAGTAAGGCGTGCGACTCATTCCGGCAGCACGCCGATCTCTTTGACGATCTGCGTCCAGCGCTGGTGCTCCGCGCGCAGGAATGCGCCGACCTGTTCGACGCTCAAGCCGGGCTCGGCGATCGGCCCGATCACCGCCATGCGCTCGGCGACCTCCTTGTCGGCCAGCACGCTGCTCACATCGCGGTTCACGCGCGCGATCGCCTCTTGCGGCGCGCCGGCCGGCGCGACGATGGCGAACCAGCCGACCATCTCGAAGCCGGGCAGCGACTCGGCCAACGAGGGCACCGCGTCCCAGCCGGCCACGCGCTTGGCCGACGTGGTCGCCAGCATGCGCAGCCGCCCTTGCTTGACCAGCTGCGCGGTCGAAGCCACGTCGGCCACCATCGCGTTCACGTGGCCGCCGATCAGGTCCTGCACACCGACGCCCACCGACGCATACGACACCAGGTTGGCGCCGGCGCCGGTGCGTGCGTTGAACAGGCGCGCGATCATGCCGCTGAACGTGCGCGGACCCTCGTTGCCGAGCGACAGCTTGCCGGCGTCGGCTTTGGAGCGCGCGATCAGTTCCTCGATCGACTTCACCGGGGACGAGGCTTCGACCACGATCGCGAACGGGCTGCGCGCGATGAACGCCACCGGCACGAAATCCTTCTGCGGGTCGTAAGGCAGCGTCTTGAACAGCAACGGGTTGGTGACCAGCGCCGCGGTGGTGGCGAAATAGAAGTGATGGCCATCGGCTGGCGAACGCGCGGCGGCTTGTGCGCCGATCGTGTTCTGCCCGCCGGGCTTGTTCTCGATCACCACCGCCTGGCCCCAGGTCTTCTGCAGGCGATCGGACAACAGGCGTGCCACGTTGTCCGGGCCCGATCCGGGCGGCTGCGACAACACCCATTTCACCGGCTTGTCGGGCCAGGTTTGCGCACGCGCGCGCCAAGGCAGCAGCGTGGCGGCCGCGACCGCAAGGGCAAAGGGTCGGCGCTTCATCGGTCGCTGGTCTCCGGTCGAGGGTGGGGCGATCCGTGCAGCCACGCGCTGCGTTCGTCGAGCAGATCGTCGAGTTCAGCAGGCGTCGACGCGACGCCGTACACGTAGTGGTCGGGCCGCACCAGCGCGGCATGGCACTGGTGGCGTCGCATCCAGGCCGCCACCACGCCTTGTGTTTCGCGCGCGCCGCGTGCACCGATGTGCAGCCGCGCGATGCCGTGGGCGGCCGGCGCCGCATGCGCGAGCGCGTCATCGCAGACCAGGCGCCAGCCATGGCCGGCTTGCGCGTCCATGCGCAGTGCCGCGTCGCCACGGGTGTGCAGCCACGGCTGGGGAAACAACGTGCCGCGCGCGGCACTCGCGCGCTCCGACAGGCAGCCGCCCACGAGCGCGGGCAGGATGTCCTGGCGCGGCGTGTCCTTGACCACGCCGCCGCACTCGGCCAGCAGGCTCGCATCGCGGGCCCGTGCCTTGGCCACGTCGCGCTCGCCGATCAGCGCGCCCACGTGCTTGATGCGGCTCGTGAGCTCCCGCACGTGGCCCGCGCGCTCGACGCCGTAGCTGTCGAGCAGCGCTTGCGCGGCGTCA
>DATKJN010000228.1:0-2352 GCA_035543655.1 Burkholderiaceae bacterium
TGAAGGCTGCCTCGCCGACATCCTGCTGATCGACGGCGACCCGCTGGCCGACATCACGGTGCTGCAGGACAAGAACCGCATCCTCGCCGTGATGAAGGACGGCGAGTTCCACCGCGCGCCGCCGCTGCGCGCCGCGCGCACGGCCACGCGCTGGGCCGCCTGAAGGGAGATGGCATGAGACAAGTGGCGAAGGCCGGGCGAGTGAGCCGTCGGGCCGCTCCCAAGGCGAGCGAGGTCCCCTCGGGGGACCGCTTGTGGTACTCCACGAGCGAGGGGCAAACATGAACGGACTCACGCTCTTCAACAACGTGCGCATCCTCGATGGCAGCGGCGGCAACCCGCTGCCCGGCAGCGTGCTCGTCGAGGGCAAACGCATCAAGTCGGTGGGCCGCGGCAACTCGGCGATCGCCAACACCGCCGACACCGTGATCGACGCCGCCGGTGCCACGCTGATGCCTGGCATGTGCGAGGCGCACACGCATTTCTCGTGGAACGATGCCGCCACGCTGGCCGGCATCCAGACCATGCCGCTCGAAGAGCATGTGTTGTGGTGCGCCAAGGTGGCCAAGCGCTACCTCGAGGCGGGCTTCACCTCGTGCGTCGGCGCGGCCTGCGCCAAGCCGCGCCTGGACGTGGTGATCCGCAACGCGATCGAAGCGGGCCAGATTCCCGGGCCGCGCTACCTCGCGGCCAGCCAGGAGATCACCGTGCCCGGTGGGCTCGGCGACGAGACGCTGCCGCACCTGTGGTTCCCCGAGTTCAGCTTCGGCGTCAACGTGAACGGCGCCGAAGACATGCGCAAGGTGGTGCGTCTGTTCCTGAAGTACGGCGTCGATTCGATCAAGCTGAACCTGTCGGGCGACAACTTCGTGCCCGGCGCACCGGCCGACACCAACTGGATGACCGATGCCGAAGTGGCCGCCGCGATGGAGGAGGTGCGCATGCGCGGCAAGCGCGGCACCGCCCATGCGCGCTCGGCGGCCAGCGTCAAGCAGGCGTTGCGCCACGGCATCCAGGTGATCTACCACGCCAGCTTCACCGACGAAGAGACGCTCGACATGCTGGAGGCGCAGCGCGACCGCATCTTCGTCGCGCCCGGCATCGCGATCCTCTACGCGATGCTGCACGAGGCCGAGGCCTACGGCATCACGCACGAGAAGGCGGTGCAGATGGGCTACGACGTCGAATGGGATGCCGCCGTCGAGTCGCTGAAGGCGATGCACAAGCGCGGCGTGCGCATTCTCTTCGGCGGCGACTATGGCTTCGCGTTCACGCCGCATTGCCAGAACGCGCGCGACCTGGAGTTCTTCGTCAAGTACCTCGGCTTCACGCCGGGCGAGGCGATCCGCTGCGCCACGCTGTACGGCGGCCAGATCATGATGAAGGGCCACGAACTCGGCCAGATCAAGGAAGGCTTCCTGGCCGACCTGCTGCTGGTCGATGGAGATCCGATGGCCAACATCGCGATCCTGCGCGACCCGAAGCGCATCCTCGCGGTGATGAAGGACGGCGTCTTTGCCAAGGCGCCGCCCACGCGCGGCGCTTTCGGACAGTCCTCGCCGCCCACGCGCGATGCGTTCGCCGGCGAACGCGCCTGGAGCCGGGCGGCATGAACCACGCGAGCACCGGATCCCGCCTCACGCGGCGCCAGCGCATGGCGCTGTGGCTGCTGGTGGGCCTGCCGCTCGCCGTGTTCTCGATCTGGGCGCTGGTCGACAACACGCGCCTGTACCTGGTGACGCTGCTCAACGGCCTCACGCTGGCGGCGCTGTATTTCATCGTCGCCAGCGGCTTCACGCTGGTGTTCGGCCTGATGCGCAACGTGAACCTCGCGCACGGCTCGTTGTACCTGCTGGGCGGTTATGTCGCCTTCGTCGTCGCCGAATACACGGGTTGGTGGATCCTGGCGTTGGCCGCCGGCTTTGCGGTGGCGGCGCTCGGCGGCCTGTTGATCCAGGTGCTGATCCTGCGCCGCATGCAAGGCGAGGACCTGCGGCAAACGCTGGTGACGATCGCGCTGGCGATCGTGATCGCCGACGTGCTGCTGTGGATCTTCACCGGTCAGGTGCACCAGATGGACGCGCCGTCGTGGCTGCAGGGGCCGATCCGCGGCATCCCGCTGATCAACGCGTATTCGGCGTATCGGCTGAGCCTGCTCGGCTTCGGCATCGTGATCGGCCTCTTCTTGTGGTGGCTGCTCAACCGCACCCGCGTGGGCATGATGATCCGCGCCGGTGTCGACGACCGCGGCATGCTGGCCGCCGCCGGCGTCAACGTGAACCTGGTGTTCGCGATCACCTTCATGCTCGGCGCCGGGCTGGCCGGCCTGGGCGGCGTGATCGGCGCGGTGGA
>DATKJN010000229.1:0-2302 GCA_035543655.1 Burkholderiaceae bacterium
TGCCCGCATGTCCGAGTTCTTCGCCCAAGTCGAATCGCTGCGTCCGCAACTGCTGCGCTACGCACGCTCGCAGCTGCGCAACGACGCCTGGGCCGAGGATGCGGTGTCCGAAACCGTGCTCGCCGCGCTGGAGAAGCCGCAGGCCTTTGCCGGTCAGTCGCAGCTGAAGACCTGGCTGGTCGGCATCCTGAAGCACAAGGTCATCGACCAGCTGCGTCGCCACAGCCGCGAGTGCACGATCCTGAGCGACGACGACGAGACCGACATCGACGAGCTGCTGTTCCGCGCCGACAACCATTGGCGCGAGGCGCCGCAGGAATGGGGCAACCCCGAACAGAGCCTGGGCCAGCGCCAGTTCTTCGAGGTGCTCGAGCTGTGCATGGCGCGGCTGCCGCCGACGCAGGGGCGTGTGTTCATGATGCGCGAGTGGCTGGAGCTGTCCACCGACGAGATCTGTAAGGAGCTGTCGATCACGTCGACGAACCTGTGGGTCCTGCTGCACCGGGCTCGATTGCGCCTGCGCGATTGCCTGCAGCAGGGCTGGTTTGCCGGCCGTCCGGTGGGTGGAACATGAAGGACAAGTACAGCTGCCGCGAGGCCACGCGCCTGGTGCTCGAAGGGCAGGACCGCGACCTCTCGCCGACCGAGCGGGCGGCGCTGCAGTTCCACTGGGGCATCTGCGCGGCGTGCCGCAAGTTCCGCGACCAGGCCGAGCTGATGCGCGAGGCCATGGCGCGCTGGCGCGGCTACCGCGACGACGACCGATCCGACGGCCCGTCGTAGGCGCGACGCGTTCCGGTGTCAGGTCGGCGCCGCGCGCCGCGACGCATCGTCACTGGAGGTCATCATGATCATCGTCGTCTTTCGAGCCCGCCTGCGTCCCGATGCCGACATGGCGGCGCTCGGCCGCGTCGGCGAGCGCATGGCCGAGCTGGCCAAGAGCGTGCCGGGGCTGATCTCGTACAAGGACTACACCGCGGAGGACGGCGAGAACGTCACGGTGGTGGAGTTCGCCTCGGAGCCCGAGCTGATCGCCTGGCGCGAGCAGCCCGAGCACGTGCAGGCCCAGGAGCGCGCCCGGCGTGAGTTCTTTGCCGACTACCGCATCCAGGTCTGTCGCGTCGAGCGCAGCTACCACTTCGCGGTGGGCGAGGGCCGCTCGGCGCAGTCGCGGCACTAGCACGCGATCAGCGGTACACCAGCCCCGACAGCCGCCACGCCATGCGCGAGCGCACGGCCGGCAGGCGCGACACGCAACGAAGCACCGCATTGCGCAGCAGGCGCAAGCCGGGGCGCACGGTGGCCATGCGCGTGAGCACGTCGGCGAGCTTCACCACCTGTTGCGCCACCGGGCGGCGCGCCGCGCCATAGCCGTCGAGTGCGGCGTCGTCGCCTGCCAGCGCCTTCTGCAAGGCATCGGCCAGGGTCATCGCATCGAGCATGCCCACGTTCATGCCCTGGCCGCCGGCTGGGCTGTGCACGTGCGCCGCGTCGCCTGCGAGCAGCACGCGACCCGCGCGGTAGGTGTCGGCGAGCCGATGGTGCACGCGGAAGCGCGAGCCCCACAGCACCTCTTGCACGGTGGCGCGCTGTCGCTGCGGCCCACGCGCATCGAGCAGCGCCTGCACGAAGGCTGCGCTGGGATGCTCCGGCGCCTCGTCGACCACCGCGACGATGCGGTGCACGCCATCGGGCAGCGGCGCGACCACCACCATGCCGGCCGGCGAAAAGTACAGCACCACTTCGTCGTGCGGCAAGGCATCGCCGCTCAGTCGCACGTCGGCCAGCACGAACGATTCGCCGTAGCTGCCGCCGCTGAACGGGATCCGGGCCTGCTCGCGCACCACGCTGTGCATGCCGTCGCAGCCCACCACATGGCGCGCGCGCAGCGTGCTGCCGTCGTCGAGCGTGGCGCTCACGCCGTCGGCGTCCTGCGTCAGCCGCACCAGCGTGCGCGGCCGCAGCACGCGGCCGCCGAGCGCCACCAGCCGCTCTGCCAGCACCTGTTCGGTGACCGCCTGCGACACCATCAGCGTGTAGGGGTAGCGCGTCGGCAGGTCGCCGAAACCGATCGGGATCAGCACGCGGTCGCGGTCGCGGATCGTGAAGCGCTGCGCCTGCAGCCCGCGCGCCACCAGCGTGGCCGTGACGCCGAGCGGCTCCAACACCTCGAGCGTGCGTGCATGGATCACCGCAGCGCGCGACGTGTGGTCGCCCGCCGCCTGGCGGTCGATCACGGTGGCGTGCACGCCGCGCAGCGCCAGCGCGTTGGCCAGCGTGAGCCCGGTGGGGCCGGCGCCGA
>DATKJN010000230.1:0-4608 GCA_035543655.1 Burkholderiaceae bacterium
AGGCGCTGCGCCAGCACGGCGAGCAGCGAGTCGGCGAAGTTGAACGGGTCCATGCCCATGTCGAGCAGGCGCGTCACGGTCTCGGGTGCGCTGTTGGTGTGCAGCGTGCTCATCACCAGGTGACCGGTCAGCGAGGCCTCGATCGCGGTGCGTGCGGTCTCCTCGTCGCGGATCTCGCCGACCATCACCACGTCGGGATCGGCGCGCAGGAACGAGCGCAGCGCCTTGGCGAACGTCCAGTCGATCTTCGGGTTCACCTGCACCTGGCGCAGGCCGGGCTGGGTGATTTCGACCGGGTCTTCTGCCGTCCAGATCTTGCGCTGCGGCGTGTTGATGTAGCCGAGCGCCGCATGCAGCGTGGTGGTCTTGCCGCTGCCGGTGGGACCGACGCACAACACCATGCCGTAAGGGCGTTCGATCGCCGTCTTGAAGCGCGCCAGGTTGTGCTCGCTCAGGCCGGCGGCATCGAGCGGCAGCGCGCGTGCCGAGGCCAGCAGGCGCAGCACGGCGTCTTCGAGGCCGTTCGTGGTGGGGATCGTCACCAGGCGCAGCTCGAGCTTCTGGCCCGGGACGAAGCGGCCGAAGTTGATCTTGCCGTCCTGCGGCTTGCGACGTTCGGAGATGTCGAGGTCGCACATGATCTTCAGCCGCGCGAGCATCGCGTTGCGATAGGTGTGCGGCAGCTCCATGTAGGGCTTGAGCGTGCCGTCCTTGCGGAAGCGCACGCGCAACTTCTCGCGCCCGGGCTGTGCCTCGATGTGGATGTCGCTCACGCCTTGCGCCTGCGCCTCGACGATCATCGTGTTGATCAGGCGCACCAGCGAATTGTCGGACTGCTCGACTTGACGCTCGTCGTCGCTGCGGCTGTCGGCGCTCGAATGCTGCTGCTCCAGGTTGGCCAACAGCAGGTTGGCATCGTCGGCCTCGAACTCGATCGCCTTGGCGGCTTCTTTCGTGACGTTTTCCGCCGCGCCCCAGACGTCGTAGCCCAGGCGCTGGTACACCTTGTCGATCGCCGTCGCCAGCGTGCCGCTGCGTGCCATCGTGGTCACGATCTTCGCCTGCGCAACGAACTCGATCTCGTCGATCACCGCCACTGCCGACGGATCTTCCAGTGCCACCACCAGGCGCTCGCCGCGCATCAGCAGCGGCAGCACGTTGAGCTTGCGCGCGATGCCCAGCGGCACGCGCTGCACCGCTTCGGGGGCGACCGGGAAGGCTTCGACGTCGACGATCGGGTAGCCCATCTTGCGAGCCAGCGCGGTCTGCAGATCCTCGCGCGACACGCGGCCCTCGCGCACCAGCAACTCGCCGAGCGGCACGCTGCGGTCGGCCTTCTGCTGCTCCAGCGCAAGCTGCAGCTGCGCCTCGGTGACAAAGCCCAGCGCCAGCAGCGCCTCGCCGATGCGCACCATCGGCATCTTGGCCTGCTGCTCGATCGCCGCCAGCAGCTGCTCGGGCGAGACCACCTGCTGCGTGAGCAGGATGTCGCCCAGCTTGCGCGAGCGCATCTCCTTTTGTTCGTCGAGCGCTTCGGCCACCTGTTGTTCGGTGGCGGCGTGCTGCTCCACCAGCACTTGGCCGATGCGCGGACCGATTTCGAAGCCCGCCATCGCCGGGCGCGGCACGAAATGGCGCCGCACGCGTCCCAGCGCGTCGATCGGGGTGAAGAAGAACAGTCCGGCGACATGCTCCACATGGCCGATGGTCTCGCCCTTGAACTCGCCGCCGCCGGCGTAGCGCACGGTGAGTTCGAGCGCCGAGCCGTGCTTCACCAGCGCGGCATGCGGATCGTTGGGCGTGAGCGGCGTGGGCGGCAGCGGACGGATCAGCGTCAGCCGGCGGAACTGCGTGAAGCGCAGCGGCAGGCTGCCGCGCGCCGGCGGCACCTGCACCTGCACGAGGCCGGCATCCCAGTCCACGCTGAGCAGGCGGCCCTGGGTCACCTTGCCGTTGGGGCCCTCGACCTCGCAGTCCTTCGGCGACGTGATGGGTCGCGTCGGCGGGTAGGTGGCGAACGGCGGCGTGGGCCAGGCGTTGGACGGGCGCACCTCGTCGTGCTTGGGCAGCAGCGACAGCGCGGGATTGGACAGGTCGGACATGGCGGTTCCTCGGGCGGGCGCCGGCCATCGACAGCGCAGACGGACGCTTGCCCACCGCTGTCACTCTAGGCAGGGCCGGGCGCGGTCAAAGCCGCGAACAACGCCGCTGCGAGGTGCCAGATCTACTTTTCGACGCCCATCACCACGTTCGGGAACCAGGTCGCGATGCCGGGAAACAGAGTGATCAGCGCGATGCAGATCACCAGGCAGGCGAAGAACGGGATCGCGGCGCGCGCGATGGTGTTGCTGTCCTTGCCGGTCATGTTCTGCAGCACGAACAGGTTGAAGCCCACCGGCGGCGTGACCTCGGCGATCTCGACCAGCAGCACGATGAAGATGCCGAACCACACCAGGTCGAAGCCCGCCTTCTGGATCATCGGCAGCACCACTGCGGCGGTGAGCACGATCATCGAGATGCCGTCGAGCGCGGTGCCGAGCACCAGGTACACCACCACCAGCATCGCGATCAGCGCGTAGGGCGACAGCTGCAGGCCGTTGACCCACTCGGCCAGTTCGCGCGGGATGCCGGTGAAGGCCATCGTCTTGGTCAGGAACGCGGCGCCGGCGAGGATGAACATGATCATGCAACTCACCCGCGTGGCGCTCATCAGCCCGTCCCAGAAGTTGCGCCAGGTGAGCATGCGGCCGGCCGCGGCGATCGCCAGCGAGCCAAGCACGCCATAGGCCGCGCACTCGGTGGCGGTGGCCCAGCCGGCAATCAACACCCAGACGATGAACACGATCAAGAGCGTGCACGGGATCAGGCTCTTCGAACGGCGCAGCTTCTCCATCAGCGTGGTGCTCTCGCCGGGCGGCGGCACGCGGTCCGGATGGCGCAGGCTCCACCACGCGATGTAGCCGGAGAACAGCAGCATCAGCAGCAAGCCCGGCAGGAATCCGGCCAGAAAGATGCGGATGATCGACGCGTCGGCGGCCACGGCATACACCACCATGGTGATCGACGGCGGGATCAGGATGCCGAGCGTGCCGGCGGTGGCGAGAGAGCCGAGCGCCAGGCGCTCGTCGTAGCCGCGCCGCTTCAGTTCCGGCAGCGCCACCTTGGCGATCGTGGCGCAGGTGGCGGCCGACGAGCCCGACACTGAGCCGAAGATGCCGCAGCCGAGGATGGTGGTGTGCATCAAGCGCCCCGGGATGCGGTTGAGCCACGGCGACAGGCCTTCGAACATCTGCTCGCTCAGCCGCGTGCGAAACAGGATCTCGCCCATCCAGATGAACAGCGGCAGCGCCGCCAGCTCCCAGCTCGCGTTGCTCTCCCAGAACGCCGAGAACAGGTTCTTGCCGGTGGCGGTGGTGGTGAAGAACGCCTGGCCGATCCAGCCGCAGATGGCCAGCGTCATCGCGATCCACACGCCGCCGGTCAGCAGCAGCAACATCACGAACAGCAGCAGGGCGCCGATGGCCAGGGTGCTCATGGCGCTCAGATGTCCTCGGAGAAGTCGCCGCGTGCGTGGCGCTCTTCAACCAGCGCCACATAGGTCGGCTTGGCGCCGCGCAGCACGAGCACCAGCTCGTCGATCACCGCCAGCCAGAACAGCACCGCACCGCCGACGAAGGTGAGCTGCGGGATCCAGATCGGGATCACGACCAAGCCGCCCGCCATGTCGCCGAACTGGTGGCTTTCGAGCGTGAAGCGTGCCGCCCAGAACGCCAGGTAGCCGATCGCCAGCGCGGCGATCAGCAAGGCGCCGATCTCCAGCGCGCGCCGTGTGCGTGCGTTCACCGCCTCGAGCAGCAGCGTCACGCGCACGAAGTCGCCGTGCTTGAACGCATGCGCCATCGCCAGGAACGCGGCCGCCGCGGTGAGCCACGACACCACGTCGTTCACGCCGCCGACGCGCCAGCCGGTCATGCGGCCGACCGACGCGAAGATCATCAACGCAAAAATGGCCGCGACACACAGCGCGGCCAGGGCGCCGGCGGCTGCGAACGTGGCGTTCAGCGCGCGGCGCACTCGGTGCCCGGCGCGCTTACTTGCGGAACGCGTCGACCACGGCCTGACCGTCGGGGCCGGCTTTCTTCAGCCAGTCGGCGAGCATCTCGTCGCCCACCTTCTTCAGGCCGCTCATTAGCGCCGGAGCAGGCGTGACGATGTTCATGCCCTTGCCCTTGAGCTGCTCGAGGTACCAGCCGTTCTTCTCTTCGCTCAACTTCCAGCCGCGCGCTTCGGCGTCGGCAGCGGCTTTGGTGACGGCGTCTTGGGTGGGCTTGTCGAGTGCGTTGAACGCGGCCACGTTGACGATCACTGCGTTCTTCGGCAGCCAAGCCTGCGTGTTGTACCAGCTCTTGATGTGCTCGTAGGTCTTGCTGTCGAAGCCGGTGGAGCCCGACGACATGTACGAATCGACCACGCCGGTGGCCAGCGCCTGGGTCAGCTCGGCGGCCTGGATCTGCACCGGTTGTGCGCCCACCAGTTCGGCGATCTTGGCGGTGGCGGGGCTGTAGGCGCGCCACTTCAGGCCTTTCATGTCGGCCACGCTGTTGAGCG
>DATKJN010000231.1:0-2155 GCA_035543655.1 Burkholderiaceae bacterium
CAAGTTGTCGCGTTCGCTGCCCACGGTCGCGAGCTTGTCTTCAAGCAGCGCAGTGGTGCGTTTGAGCTCGTCGTGCCGCAACACGAGGCGTTCGATGCGATCGGCAAGCTCGTCCAGCGTGGCCATGAGGCAGATCGAAAAAGCGTTGACGCGCAGATTGTAGGGCGACGCACCGCCAGCTCAGCTCAACGTGACAGCGCCGCCCGAGGCTTTGTAAGCGGCGCACATCGGGCTGATGGCGCACACGCGACAGGCTGGCGAGCGCGCGGTGCACACGTAGCGTCCGTGCAGGATCAGCCAATGGTGCGCTTGCACCGAGTAGCCGGCCGGCACCACCGCCAGCAGGCCTTGCTCGACCGCTTCCGGTGTCGAACCGAGCGCGAGCCCGGTGCGGTTGGCGACGCGGAACACGTGGGTGTCTACGGCCATCGTCGGCTCGCCGAACGCGACGTTGAGCACCACGTTGGCTGTCTTGCGACCGACGCCCGGCAGGGCCTGCAGCGACTCGCGGTCACGCGGCACGTCACCGCCATGGCGTTCGACCAGGAGGCGGCAGGTCTGCATCAGGTGTTTGGCCTTGGTGCGGTACAGGCCGATGCTGCGGATGTGCTCGCACAAGGCTTCCTCGCCGAGCCCGAGCATCGCCTGCGGCGTCGGCGCGGCTGCAAACAGTCTGCGCGTGGCCCGGTTCACGCCGACGTCGGTGGCTTGGGCTGACAGCAGCACCGCAGCCAGCAGCTCGAACACGCTGCTGTACTGCAGCTCGCTCACGGGATCGGGGTTCGCGGATTGCAGCGTGGCGAACAGGCGCTCGACATCGGCTGGCTTCATACGGTTCGGTGTGCTCTCAGGTGTCGCGTGAGGCATTGGCCTTGCCGGCGCGCACACGCGCCAGCGCTGCCTCGACCACGGCGCGTTTGCGCTCCAGCGCGGCGGGGTCGTCGATGCGGCTGTGCTGCTCCAGGTGAGCCAGCTTGTCGGCTGCGCGTTGTGCCATCGCCTGGTCATGGGCGCGCTGTTCACGTGCGATGCGTTCACCGTGCTGGGTGTAGCGGTGCCGCGCCTGCGTAGCCTGCGATTCACTCCAGGCTTGCCAACCCGTGGCGGGCGATCCTGTGCCTTGCATCGCGATGCAATCCACCGGACACACCGGCACGCACAGCTCGCAGCCGGTGCACAGTGCATCGATCACTGTGTGCATGCGCTTCGGGGCGCCAACAACGCAGTCCACCGGGCAGGCCTTGATGCACAGCGTGCAGCCGATGCACCATTCTTCGTCGATCACCGCCAGACGCAGCGGCCCTTCGACGCCGCGCGTCTCCTCGAGCGGTCGAAAGGGTCGATCGGTGATCGCTGCAAGCCGTCGGACGCCCTCGCTACCGCCGGGAGGGCAGCGGTTGATGTCGGCTTCACCGGCGGCGATCGCCTGCGCATATCCGCGGCAGTCGGGGTAGCCGCAGCGCGTGCACTGGGTTTGCGGCAGCGCGTCTTCGATGCGCGCAGCCAAATTGGCACGACGTGTCGCCGGTGCCACCGTCGTGCCTCAGCCCGCCGCGGTCGCCTTCGCGCCTCGGGCGCCGCGCTTGCGCGCCACGGGCGCGGCGCGCTTGGCCGGCTGCGCCGGTCCGCGGCTGTAGCGCGCGATGAACTGGCGCACCTCGGGATACACCTGCTCGCGCCAGCGCCGCCCCGAAAAAATGCCGTAGTGGCCCGCGCCGACCGCGTCGTAGTGGAATTGGCGCGCCTTCGGTATGCCGGTGCACAGCGCATGCGCGGCCTTGGTCTGTCCCGCGCCGGAAATGTCGTCGAGCTCGCCTTCGATCGTGAGCAAGGCGCTGCGCGTGATGTCTTGCGGTCGGACCCGCTCGCCGGCCACCTCCCACGTGCCGTTGACGAGAGCGAACTCCTGGAACACGGTGCGTATCGTGTCGAGGTAGTACTCGGCGGGCATATCCAGCACCGCGTTGTACTCGTCGTAGAACTGCCGGTGTGCCTCCGCGCTCTCCTCGTCGCCGCGAACCAAGTCGAGGAAGTAGTCGTAGTGCGAGCTCATGTGCCGGTCGGGGTTCATCGCCACGAAGCCGGTGTGCTGCAGGAACCCGGGATACACGCGTCGTCCCACGCCGGGATAGTTGAGCGGAACGCGGTAGATCAC
>DATKJN010000232.1:0-2106 GCA_035543655.1 Burkholderiaceae bacterium
CGCGCTGCTCGCCGTCGGTGGCGTGCAATTCGGCCATCGTGCCGTGCAGCAGCTTCTGGGTCAGACCGCGCGACAGTGCTTCGAGCACGCTGTCGACGTCGGTGCCCTTTGCGAGCAGGCGGCGGGCACGCGCGATCTCGGCGCCGCGCCAGTCGTCGGCCTGGCGATTGAGGGCCTGGATGAGCGGCACGCTGGCACGCTGGTCGAGCCAGTGGCTGAAGCTCTGCACGCCGGCGTCGATGATGGCTTCGGCTTGCTGCACGGCTGCTTGGCGCTTTTCACCGGCGCCGCGCACCATGTCGGAAAGGTCGTCCACGGTGTACAGATAAACGTCGCGCAAGCGCGCGACCTCGGGCTCGATGTCCCGCGGCACGGCGAGGTCCACCATGAACATCGGGCGATGACGTCGTGCCTTCAGTGCGCGCTCGACAGCGCCCAAACCGATGATCGGCAGCGTGCTCGCGGTGCAGGACACCACGGCGTCGAACTCGTGCAGACGCGACGGGATGTCGGCCAGACGCAGCGCTTCGGCGCCGAAGCGGCTGGCGAGTTTTTCGCCGCGCTCGAGCGTGCGATTGGCCAGCGCCATCGTCTTCGGCTCGCGGGCCGCGAAATGCGTGGCCACCAGCTCGATCATCTCCCCGGCGCCCACGAACAGGACGCGGATGTCGCGCAGGTCTTCGAACAGCTGCGAGGCCAAGCGGATCGATGCAGCCGCCATGCTGATCGAGTGCGCGCCGATCTCGGTGGCGGTGCGCACTTCCTTGGCCACGGAGAACGAACGCTGGAACAGCTGGTGCAAAGTGGTGCCGAGCGTGCCAGCGGCATCGGCCTCGCGCACCGCCTGCTTCATCTGCCCAAGGATCTGGGGTTCGCCGAGCACCATCGAGTCGAGGCCAGAGGCCACGCGGAAGGCATGGCGAGCGGCCTCGCGCCGTTCGCGCACGTAGGCGTGCGCCATCAGCTGATCGCCCGCGACGCCACCCTTGGCGGCCAGCCAGTCGACCGCGGGCTGGATCAGGTCGCGCAGGTCGGCGCGGCCGGAAGCGACGTACAACTCGGTTCGGTTGCACGTCGACAGCAGTGCAGCCTCAGGCATCGCGCTGGCCAGCCTGTCACGCAGGGTCAGCAGCGCGGCCGGGACCTGCTCGGATGCGAAGGCAAACCGTTCGCGCAGCACGACTGGAGCCGTGCTGTGGTTCAGGCCGAGGGCGACCACGCTCATAGGGCCGATTGTAAGATTGCCGGCATTTCCCAGGGGATCCGGGTCTCGCGGGGTGCGGGTGATTGCGCGCTCAAGCGAGACGGATGTGGCGCTGCGGTGGACGCCTTGCAACAGTTGTGGCATTTGCTCAATCTGCTGATGCTGCCGGTGGCCTGGGCCGCGCTGCACGTGGCGTTGTGCAAATTGATCTGGCGCCGCGAACTGGCCGCGGTCGGCTGGTTGCGTTTGACGGCTTGGTGTGCGCTGGCCGCTGAAGTGGCACAGCTGGCCGGGCTGTGGTGGACCGGCCGCGACGGTTCGACGTGGACCTACGGCGCGATGCTAGTGGGGTTGGCCGCGACCACCTGGCTGGTTGGTTTCATGCCGTGGCGGCGCGGCGCCACCTAACCGTCACGCGGTGACGGCCTGCCGAGGCTGCGCCACAGGTTCGCCGCGCAGCGAGTGCGGCAGCGCCTGCGTGATGGTCACATCCAGCATCTGCCCGACCGATTCAGCCGTGCCCTTGAAGTTGACGATGCGGTTGCATTCGGTGCGCCCCATCAGCTCGGAAGGGTCCTTGCGGCTCGGCCCTTCCACCAGGATGCGCTGCTGCGTGCCGACCCGCGATGCAGAGATCGCACGGGCCTGCGTGTCGAGCAGGGTCTGCAGCCGTCGCAACCGCGCGAGCTTGGCCTCGTGAGGCGTGTCGTCGTGCAGCGCAGCGGCGGGAGTGCCGGGCCGCGGGCTGAACACGAAGCTGAAGCTGGCGTCGAAACCCACTTCTTCGACCAGGCGCATCAACTGATCGAAGTCGGCGTCGGTCTCGCCAGGAAAGCCGACGATGAAATCCGACGACAGGCTGATGCCGGGCCGTGCGCGCTTGAGCTTGCGCACGGTGCTCT
>DATKJN010000233.1:0-10327 GCA_035543655.1 Burkholderiaceae bacterium
CACACCCGACAGCGGTGCGCAAGATGTGCGCCTGCGCGTGGCGCTGCGCCATGCCGAACGCGTGCAGGCCGAGAAGCTGGTGCGCGAAGTGACCGCGCTGTACTGCTGCGGCCCCGCCGGCGGCGGCGGCGTGCGCACGGCTCTCAAGCCCACGCTCGGCACGCTGTCGTGCCTGCTGCCGCGCGAACGAGTGCGCGCCAGCTTCGAGATGCTCGACTGATGGCAACGACGCCGAGCCCCGCCATCACCGTGCCGCTGTGGCGCGCCGCGCACGGCCGCACCGGCGACAAGGGCAATCGCGCCAACATCAGCGTGGTCGCGTGGGCGTCCGAGCTGTACCCGCTGCTGGTCGAGCAGCTGACCGAAGCCGCGGTGGCGCAGGCCTTCGCGCACCGCCGGCCGTCGCGCGTGCAGCGCTTCGAGCTGCCGAACCTGCAGGCGTTGAATTTCGTGCTCGACGACGTGCTCGACGGCGGCGTCAACGATGCGCTCAACCTCGACAGCCACGGCAAGTCGCTGTCGTTCCTGTTGCTCGAGCTGCCGCTCGTGGTGCCGGCGTCGCTGGCGCCGCTGCTGCGCGGACCCCGATCCACTGAATGACGATCCCCCTAGGAGACCGATGATGACGTTCCCGTTCACCCGCCGCACGCTGCTGTGTGCCGCGGCCCTCGTGCTGGCGCCCGCTGCCTGGGCGCAGGGCTATCCGGCCAAGCCGATCACATTCATCGTGCCGTTCGCGGCCGGCAGCGCCACCGACCAGCTGGCGCGCGCGCTCGGCCAGTCGATCACCGAGCAGTCCAAGCAGGCGGTGGTGGTCGACAACAAGGCCGGCGCCAGCGGCATGCTGGCGGCGCAGGCAGCGGCGCGCGCCGCAGCCGATGGCCACACGGTGCTGATCACCACCAACACCACGCACGCCGCCAACGAGCACCTGTACAAGAAGCTGGCGTACGACCCGGTGAAGGACTTCGCGCCCGTCACCGGCCTCGGCAAGGGCGGCCAGGTGCTGGTGGTGGCGGCCAACTCGCCGTACAAGAGCGTGAAGGACCTGCTCGAGTTCGCGAAGAAGAACCCCGGCAAGCTCACCTTCGGCAGCGGCAGCTCGAGCAGCCGTGTGGCGGGCGAGCTGTTCCAGCAGATGGCCGGCGTGGAACTGCTGCACGTGCCGTACAAGAGCAACCCGCTGGCGATCACCGATCTGCTCGGCGGCCAGATCATGATGATGATCACCGACACCTCCACCGGCGTGCCGCAGGTGAAGGCCGGCAAGCTGAACGCGCTCGGCGTGTCGACCAGCAAGCGGCTGCCGATGCTGCCCGAGGTGCCGACCATCGACGAGGCCGGCGTCAAGGGCTACGACATGGGCTACTGGTTCGCCGCCTACGTGCCCGCGAACACGCCGGCGCCGGTGGTGGCCCGGCTCAACGAGCTGCTGCACGCCGGCCTGAAGACCGCGGCCGTGAAAGCGTTCTTCGACACCAGCGGCGGCGAACCCTTCGCCACCACGCCGGAGCAACTCGCCAAGTTCCAGGGCGAGGAGACGGCCAAGTGGGGCCGCGTGATCAAGAAGGCCGGCATCGAAGCGGAATGAGCGGGCCGACGCATCGCTGAACGGCGCGCTGCACAATGCAGTGCATGCCGTTCACCCCCGCCGTCACGTTGATCACCTCCGCCACGCCGCAGGCGTGGTGTTTTGCTTTCGTCGAAGGCCAGTTGCTGTGGCCCGAGTCCGACGGCAGCGCCTTCGCGCCGCAGCCCTGCGAGCTGTTCGAACCGCTGCAGCCCACGCGCCACTACCTCGGCCAGCTCGACGGCATCGACTGCTGGGCCTTCGCGCTGCGCGATGTGCCGCCGGGCTTCAAGCGCACGCCGCTGCGCGCCGCGATGATGCAGTTCGGCGAGCCGCTGATGGGCGTGGCCGGGCGCGCGGCGCAAGTGCTCGAATGGGATCGCGCGCACCGCTATTGCGGCGTCTGCGGTGCGCCGACCGAGGCGCAGGCGGGCGAACGCTCGCGCAAGTGCACCGGCTGCGGCCACACCGCCTACCCGCGGCTGAGCCCGGCGATGATGGTGCTGGTGTGGCGCGAGGGTCAGGTGTTGCTGGCGCGTTCGCCGCACTACGTGCCCGGCGTCTACAGCGCGCTCGCCGGTTTTGTCGAGGCCGGCGAGAACCTGGAGCAGTGCGTGCACCGCGAGGTGGCCGAAGAGGTCGGCGTGCGCGTCACCGACCTGCGCTACTACGGCAGCCAGAGCTGGCCGTTTCCGCACAGCCTGATGGTGGCCTACACCGCGCGCTGGACCGGCGGCGACATCGTCAAGCAGGAAGGCGAGATCGAAGACGCGCAGTGGTACGCGCTCGATGCGTTGCCCAAGATCCCGCCGCGCTTCTCGATCTCCGGCCATCTGATCCGCGACACCGTGGTCTCGCTCGGTGGACCCGAGCCGGGGCCGGGGGTGTCGGTGGTGCGCGCCTGACGCAGCGCGCGCCTCAGTAGCCGTGCTGGCGCTTCACCCAGCGCGCCAGCACGCTGCGCAGGCGCTCGGGCTGGATCGGCTTGGTGAGAAAGTCCAGCATGCCGGCGTTCAGCGCCTCGTCGCGTTCGCTGACCAGCGCCGCGGCGGTGAGCGCGATGATCGGCGGCGCGCGCTCGCCGAACCGCTCGCGCAACACGCGCGCCGCGGCATGGCCGCTCAGGCGCGGCATCTGCACGTCCATCAACACGGCGTCGAACGCGCGCCCGTCGCGTTCGGCCTGCGCCACCGCGTCGATCACCGCATGGCCGTCGGTCGCCTGCACCACCTGCACGCCCCACTGCTCCAGCAGCGCGTGCGTGATCATCATGTTGACCGGGTTGTCCTCGGCCACCAGCACGCGTGCGCCGCGCAGCGCGTGCAAGTCGTCGGCTTCGGTGTCGCGGCTGGGCGCGAGCGCTGCCTCGTCGACGCCGGGCAGCGGCAGTTCGACCCAGAACTCGCTGCCTTCGCCCGCCACGCTGCGCACGCCGACGCTGCCGCCCATCAGACGCGCGAGCTGCCGGCAGATCGACAGGCCGAGACCGGTGCCGCCGTAGCGCCGCGTGGTCGACTCGTCGGCCTGCGTGAACGGCTGGAACAGGCGGCCCTGCGCGGCCGCGTCGATGCCGATGCCGGTGTCGATCACCGCGAAGCGCACGCCGTCGGGGCCCTGCGCGGTGGCGTGGATGCGCACGCTGCCGCGCTCGGTGAACTTGATCGCGTTGGAGATGAAATTGCCCACCACCTGGCGCACGCGCGCCGCGTCGCCGCGCACCACCGCCGGCAGCGCCGGGTCCACCTGCAGTTCCAGGCTCAGACCCTTGGCCTGCGCCAGCGGCAGGTGAACGTGACGCAGCGCATCGAGCGCGGCGCGCAGCCGGAACGGCGTGGCTTCGAGGTCGAGCCTGCCGGCCTCGATCTTCGACAGGTCGAGCACGTCGGACATCGTGTCCGACAGCCCTTGCGCGGTGTCGAGGATGTGCGTCACATAGGCCTTGCGCTGCGCCTCGGGCAGGTCGTCGCGCAACGCCAGCCGCGCCAGGCCGAGCAGCCCGTTGAGCGGCGTGCGGATCTCGTGGCTGGTGTTGGCCAGGAACGCACTCTTGGCGCGGCTCGCGGCCTCGGCGGTGTCGCGCGCACGCTCCAGCACCGCGGCCTGCTCCTCGCGCAGGCGGTCGTCGGCGGTGACGTCGCGCGAATTGATCACCAGGTGCTCCACGCCGTCGAGCCGGCACAGCGCCGCCGACAGCAGCATGTGCACACGCTCGCCCGAACGCTTGCGCATCATCACGCGCAGACCGGCGACCTGGCCGTGCTCGCGCAGCGCGGCCAGCATGCGCGCTCGATCGTCCAGCGAGTCCCACACGCGGACCTGATCGACCGTGCGCCCGATCAGCTGCTGACGCGAGTAACCGAACAGGTCGACGAAGGCCTGGTTCACCATCAGGTTGCGGCCGCTGGCGAACTCGCTCAGCGACAGGCAATCGGGCGAGGTGGCGAACACCGTCGACAGCATCGATTCGCTGCGCCGCAACGCGCCTTCGCGTTCGCGGGCCTCGATGTACGAACTGTTGGACAGGCGCAGCATGATGGCGCCCACCGTGAAGCCGGCGAGCAGCAGCAGCCCGTGCGTGACCAGCGGATGCGACAGCGGTGCCGCCGCCAGGGCCGATGCGCCCGCCAGCCCGCCCTGCACCTCCGCCCAGGCCATCGCCGCCACGATGCCCGCGCAGCCGAGCACCATCACGAAGGCCTGGCCGGTGCCGGTCAGTACGGCCACGATGCACACCACCAGCGGGAAGAACGCGAGGTCCAGCGAGAACGCGCCGTGTCCCAGGCTCAACGCGGCCAGTGACGCGGCAGCCACGCTGGCCCAACCCGCGCCCAACACCAGCCAGCGCGCCGGCACGCGGTGGACGAGCCGCGTGCCGAGCACGCACAGCAGGCACAACGCCGCCTGCGCGCCGATCAGCACGGCGCGTTGCGATGGCGAGATCGGGAACGCCTGCCACCACGACGCCACGCTGCCGAGCACGCACACGCCCGCGCACACCCATAGGAAACGCAGCGCCATCAGGGTGTTGGCCAAACCCCTGGCGTCGTCCTCGAAGGTTGATGCAGACCCTCGCCACATGCCGGCGAACTCCAAACGACCGTGTGTCCCTCAAGCCCGACGATCCCGTGTGACGGGGCGGGCCGCTTCCCGGCGCAGGTTGTACCCGATCGGCCGCGTCACCGGTTTGCGCTGCGGTAAGCGCCCGCCGGCGTTTCAGGGGCTGGCACGCTGCGCGTTGTCGCGCACCCCATCGGCGAAACGCGGCAGCAATTGCCACGGCAGATCGTGGCCCATGCCGGCGATGAAGTCGGCATGCGCATCGCGGATGCGCTGTGCGAGGTCGCGGCCGGCGGCCACCGGAATGAGGGGGTCGGCCTCGCCGTGAATGATGCGCGTGGGCGCGGCGATGCGTGCCAGCAGCGGCGTGCGGTCGCCGTCGGCGGCAATGGCGAGCAGCTGGCGCGCGGTGCCGGCCGGCCGGTACGAGCGCTGCACGCTGGCCAGCACGCGCGCATAGACACGCGCCGGATCGTCGCGGTACGCCGGGCTGCCGATCAACTCCATGATTTCTTGCAGGTGCCGCGCGGCGGCCTCGGGTCCGTGCCCCTTGGGCCGCGCGATCAGCGCACGCCGCACGTCCAGGGTGGCTTGCGGCAGGCCGCGCGCACCGGTGGTGGTCATCATCAGCGTCAGGCTCTTCACGCGTTGCGGATGCGCGGCGGCCATGTGCTGCGCGATCATGCCGCCCATCGACGCGCCGCACACGTGCGCACGCGGCAGGTTCAGCGCATCGAGCACGCCGACCGCATCGTCGGCCATGTCGCGGACCCTGTACGGGCTCGACAGCGGCAGGTGCATCGCGAAGCGCAGCATGGCCCACATCAGGCTGGGCACGCCGTGTTCGTCGAACGACTGGCTCAATCCGGCATCGCGGTTGTCGAGACGGATCACGCGGAAGCCGCGCGACACCAACAGCTGCACCAGGTCGTCGGGCCAGCCGGTGAGCTGCATGCCCAGGCCCATGATCAGCAGCAGCGGGTCGCCCGACGCCGGCCCCTGGTCATCGACCTCGATGCCGACCCCACGAACGCTGACTCGCACTTTGCGCTGGCCTTTGCTGCGTCAGGCGCGACGCGTGCGCGGTTTGGCCGCCGCGGCCCTGCGCGTCACGGCGGCCTGCTTGGCAGGTGCCACGCGTTTGGCGGGTGTGGCGCGCTTGGCCGATGTCGCGCGCTTCTTGGGCGCCGCGCTGCGCGACGCGGTGGCGCGGCGCGCGGTGCTGACCGCGGCCTGCACCGCGCCGCGCACCACCGAATCGGCCGCGCGCGTCATCGCCCCCGTCAACGTCTTGCCCACGGCCTCTTCGACGGCGCCACGCACCGAACGCAGCGCACGCCCCACGAGTTCGGCTGGCGCCTGGGCCTCGGCCTGCAGCTCGTGCGGCAGCGGCAACGCGCGCAGGTCGTCGAACGCGACTTCGATCGCTTGCGCGAATGCCTTCACATCGGGCATCGCCTTGGCGTCGGCCATCAGGCCGAAGTCGAGCGCGCCGTTGTAGCTCTGCACCGTGATGTTCAACGCCATGCCGTGCACGACGATCGACGTGGGGTAGTTGGTGAGCATGCGCGCGCCGGCCAGGTACAGCGCCATCGGCGGCCCCGGCACGTTGGAGATCACCACGTTGGCCACCTGGGGGATGCGATCGGCCACCTTGGCCTTGCCGTACAGCGAGGTCGCGGCCTCCATCAACCACGGCAGGCCGAGCGACGGAAAGTCGGTCGGCAGCACGCTCTTCACGCTGCCCAGCGTGGACTTCATCGCCGCGCTGGCTTGTTTGATGTGTTCGAGCCGCTTCATCGGATCGGCGATGTGCGTGCCCAGGCTGATCAGGCTCAGCGAGGCCTGGTTGTCGCTCGTGGTGTCACCGGCGGCACGCAGCGAGATCGGCACCGCGGCGATCAAACTCTTCTTCGGCAGCGTGCGGTGCTTGCCGAGGTGGCGCCGCAGCGCGGTGGACACCACCATCATCACCGTGTCGTTGATGGTGGCCTGGTGCGCCTTGCCGATGCCTTTGAGCTCGGCCAGCGGCAGCGACACCGCGGCAAACGCGCGCGCGTCGGTGACCGAGGCGTTGAACGCCGTCTTCGGCGCCAGCGCGAGGTTGCCCGAGCCGCCCTTGCCGCCGAACAGCACGCTGTTCAGCAAGCCGCCCTGCAGCGCGTCGCGGGCGGCACCGCCGAGCGTGCCCACCGTGCCGGGCAGGTCTTTCACGATCTGGGTCACCTGCGTGATCTGGTGCGCCATGGCGCCGCGCAGCGACTCGCCCATGCTCATCTGGAACTTCTTCGCGCGCGCGCTCGGCTTCACCTCGATCGCACGCGGCTCGGGCGTCACGTCGAGGATCGCATTAGCCAGCGCGACCGCGGCCTGCCCGTCGACGGCCGCGTGGTGCAGCTGGCTGTACATCGCCACCCGCTTGTGGCCATGCGACGACGGCGCCAGGCCCTCGAAGACATGGAACTTCCACAGCGGCCGCTTGCGATCGAGCAGCACCGGATGCAGCGCCGCCACCTGTGCCTCGAGCTCGCGCAGGCCGTCGCCGAACCGCGCCGCCTTGGGCAGCCTGATCTCGACGACGTGCTGGCTCAGGTCGGGCTCGGCATCGACCCACGCCGGCGCGGCGAGGTTGAGCGGCATCCACCACACCTTGCGGCGCAGCGCCGGCACGATCGGCAGCCGCTTGGCCATGTGCGCACGCAGGTCGCGCACGAAGCGGCCCTTGTAGCCCGCCGGCAGCTCGAACACGTGCAGCGCGCCCACGTGCATCGGCATCTCTGGCGTCTCGAGGTAGAGGAACGCGGCATCCAGGCCGGAGAGCTGCTTCATGCACGTTCGCGCGCGACAAACGCGCGTCTCGCTGGGAGGCCCATGCTAGTGGCGCCGCGTTGGCCGCGACGTCGGGGGACACCCTAGCGGCGTGCGCAATGACAACGCGCCGATCAAGGTCGGGAGCTGCATGCGACAAACCACGATCACACTTGTTCGTTGCCACGCCGAGGAGCCTTGCCATGCCCAAACAATTCCCGCCGGTCGATGACCTGGCTCGGCCCAAAGGCTATTCCCACGTGGTCACCGCCAGCGGCGGCACCACGGTCTACGTGGCTGGCCAGGTCGCGCTCGATGCTGACGGCCGCGTGGTCGGCCCGGGCGACCTGCGCGTGCAGACCGAGCATGTGCTCAAGAACCTCGTGCGTGCACTCGCCGCGGCCGGCGCGCGCATCGACGACGTGGTGAAGATCACCACCTTCGTGGTCGACTTCAAGCCGGCCGATCGCGACGTGATCCGCGAGGTGCGTGCGCGTTTCTTCGAAGGCACGCCACCGGCCAGCACGCTGGTCGGCGTGCAGGCGCTGGTGATGCCCGAATTGATGATCGAGATCGAAGCCATCGCGGTGATCGATCCGAGGTAGAGGGCCGCATCGTGTTCGGCATCGAGGTGGCGCGCCGCGCGTATGCGCAGCAACTGGTGCGCGACCTCGGGCCGGGCCACGAGCGCTTGCTCGAGGCCTTTGCTGCCACACCGCGCGAGCGGTTCCTCGGCGCGCCGCCGTGGCCGCTGCTGCGCGGCGGCTTCACCCGCCAGTGGAGCGACGACCCGCGCGAGTTGTACGACGACGTGCTGGTGGGGCTCGACGTCGAACTCGGCATCAACAACGGGCAGCCGTCGCTGCATGCGCGCTGCCTCGCCGCCTGCGACCCGCAGCCGGGCGAGACGGCGCTGCACGTCGGTGCCGGCGCCGGCTACTACAGCGCGATCCTGGCGTACCTCGTCGGGCCGCGCGGCCGCGTGATCGCCTACGAGATCGAAGCGCATCTCGCCGAGCGCGCGGCGGCCAACCTGGCGCTGCTGCCCCAGGTCAGCGTGCGCGCCACCTCGGGGGCCGAGGCGCCGCTGCCGGCCTGCGACGTGATCTACGTGAGCGCGGGCGCCTCGCATCCGGTGCCGGCCTGGCTCGATGCGATGCGCATCGGTGCGCGCTTGATGTTTCCGCTCACCGCCGACGACGGCGGCGGCTGCATGCTGCTCGTCACGCGCCGTTCCGAGCGCGGCTACGCGGCGCGCGCATCGTTGCGGGTGTCGTTCATCGCCTGCATCGGCGCGCGCGATGCCCGCCAATCGCATGCGCTGCGCCAGGCGTTCGCCGTGCGCTCCGAACACGGCATCCGGTCGCTGCGGCGCGACGACGCACCCGATGCGAGCGCGTGGGTCGCCGGCCCCGGCTGGTGGCTTTCGAGCGACGACCCATCGGATTGATCGCGCATCGCGGCATCGGCAGCCGCACAATCGCGCGATGCTGGCGATGACCTTGCAGGCAGCTGGTGCGCCGCTCGAACCGGTGTCGCGCGACACGCCGACGCCGGGTGCGGGCGAGATCACGCTGCGTGTGCGCGCCTGCGCGGTGTGCCGCACCGACCTGCACATCGTCGATGGCGAGTTGCCGCTGTCGCGGCTGCCGCTGGTGCCCGGGCACGAGATCGTCGGCACGGTGGAGGCGCTGGGCGCCGGCGTGACCACCTTGCGAGTCGGCGAGCGTGTGGGCGTGCCATGGCTCGGCGGCACCTGCGGCCGCTGCGCCTATTGCGACAACCAAGCCGAGAACCTGTGCGACGAGCCGGTGTTCACCGGCTACACGCGCGACGGCGGCTTCGCCACGCACGCGCTGGCCGATGCGCGCTACTGCTTCTCGCTCGAACAGCTGGCGATGGACGATGTGTCGGCCGCGCCGCTGCTGTGTGCCGGCCTGATCGGCTGGCGCGCACTGAAGGCCGCAGGCGATGCACCGGTGCTCGGCCTCTACGGCTTCGGCGCCGCCGCGCACCTGATCGCGCAGGTGGCGCGCGCGCAGGGGCGCACGGTGCTGGCGTTCACGCGTCGCGGCGACCGGGCCGCGCAGCAACTCGCGCTCGATCTCGGCTGCGATTGGGCCGGCGGCTCCAATGAAGAAGCCCCGTGGCCACTCGACGCCGCGATCCTGTTCGCGCCGGTCGGTGCGCTGGTGCCCACCGCGCTGACGCAGGTGCGCAAGGGCGGCCGCGTGGTGTGCGCGGGCATCCACATGAGCGACATCCCGTCGTTTCCCTATTCGCTGCTGTGGCACGAGCGCCAGCTGCTGTCGGTGGCCAACCTCACGCGCGCCGACGGCGACGAGTTCCTGGCGCTGGTGCGCCAGCAGCCCTTGCGCGTGAGCACGACGCGATTTTCGCTGACGCATGCCAACGAAGCGCTGGCGCGCTTGCGCAGCGGTGCGCTCACCGGTGCGGCCGTGTTGATCCCTTGACCCGGCGACGCCTGCGGCGCGCGACGCTGCGGTTAGCATGCGCAGCGCATGCGAAGCCGCGACGCGAACGAACTCACCGCGCCACGCGTCGCGCTGATCGGCCTGCTCGGCCTGGCTGCGGCGATGGGCATCGGCCGCTTCGCCTTCACGCCGCTGTTGCCGTTGATGCAAGCCAGCGAAGGGCTCACGCTCACGCAAGGTGGCTGGCTCGCCGGCGCCAACTACCTCGGCTACCTGGTTGGTGCGCTGGCCTGCGCGGCGCGGCCGCCGTCACCGGAGCGCGCCGCGCGTCGGGGCTTGATCGGCGTGGCCGTGTTCACGCTAGCGATGGTCGCGATCGACGGCTTCGCGATGCGCTGGATGCTGCGTTTCGGGGCCGGCGTGTCGAGCGCGCTGGTGCTGGTGGGGGTGTCGTCGT
>DATKJN010000234.1:0-5253 GCA_035543655.1 Burkholderiaceae bacterium
ACGCGCCCGGCATGAAGGCCCGAACCCGACCGATACCTGCTTCAAACCCGAACCCGATCGACGATGGGCAGCGCGCTCCCGGCCCGCTGCTGATGCTGATGGAAGCGCGCGCGCTGTGGGAGGCCACCGCGCTCGTCGCCGCGACACCCTGGCTCAGCCGACTGCCGAAAGGTGACGGCCACCCGGTGCTGGTGTTTCCGGGCTTGGCGGCGTCGGACTTCTCCACCGTGCCGCTGCGGCGCTTCTTGCGCCAACAGGGCTATTGGACCCACGCCTGGAAGCAGGGCTTCAACTTCGGACCGCGCCACGGCGTGCTGCACGCCTGCCGCGCTCGTGTGAGAGAGCTCGCCGAGCGCCATGGCCGCAAAGTGAGCCTGGTGGGCTGGAGCCTGGGTGGTGTGTATGCGCGCGAGCTGGCCAAGGAGTCGCCCGAGCTGGCGCGCTGCGTGATCACGCTCGGTTCGCCGTTCACTGGCCACCCGCGCGCCACCAACGCCTGGCGGGTGTACGAGTGGCTGAGTGGCCAGTCGGTGAACGACAACGCCGAGTTGCAAGCCCAGTTGCGTGAGGCGCCGCCCGTGCCCACCACGTCGATCCTGTCGCGCAGCGATGGCGTGGTGGCGTGGCAGTGCAGCGTCAACGAGCCACGGCCCCACACCGAGAACATCGAGATCGCGGCCAGCCACGTCGGCATGGGCATGAACCCGCTGGCGCTGTTCGCGGTGGCCGACCGGCTGCGCCAGGACCCCGAGCGCTGGCAGCGCTTCGACCTGGCGGGCGCGCGGCGCTGGTTCTTCCGCCACTCCGACTCCGTGGCCGCGGGCGCCTAGGGGGTCGCAGGACCGCCCGCTGCGCGAGCTTGTTGTCGTCTGTTGCCGAACGACGCCGACCGTTCATCGGTTCGGCGGGCACGGGTTTCTAAAGTCTTGCTCGAGATCAAACCCCACGAGCAGGAACCATGACCGAGCCCCATGCCGACGCTGCCGACAACGTGACACGCCTGGCCGGCAACCGGCCGCTGTACGACGGCTGCCAGCAGCTCGCCTTGCCCAGCTTCGCGCAGGCGGATCTGGCCATGCCCTGGACCGCACGCCGCATGCGCCGCGGCGCCTACCTGCATCGTGCGGGCATGCCGGCCTCCGCCGTGTACGTGGTGCGGTTCGGCTGCCTCAAGTCGTCGATCCCCGGCGACAGCGGCGAAGAACTGGTGCTGGACTTTCCGATGCGCGGCGACCTAATCGGCGCCGACGCACTGGCCGGCCAGCCGTGCGCCACCGACGTGATCGCGCTCGAAGACAGCGAGGTGATGGTGCTGCCGCTGGCGGATTTCGAGGATGCGTGTGCGCGCGCACCCAGCCTGCGCCAGGACCTGTACCGCCACTACGGCGCCGCCTTGCGCAAGGAACGCGAACACCTGAAGCGGCTGGGTGGCATGCGCGCCGCGCAACGCGTGGCGCGTTTCCTGTTCGAGCTGTCGACGCGTTATGCCTCGTTCGGCCAGTCGTCCCGCGCGTTCTACCTGCGCATGAGCCGGGCGGAGATCGGCTCGTACCTCGGCCTGACGCTCGAAAGCGTCAGCCGCCTGCTGTCGCGCCTGCACGATGACGGCCTCATCAAGGTGAATTTGCGCCAGGTCGAACTGCTCAATGTCGATGCGCTGCGCGTCATCGCGATCGGCCCGGAGCCCAAGACGGCCACCGACAGTCTGCCGCTGCCCGCCGCGGCCTGACGATTCAGGCGCTACGCGGCTTCAGCGCGAGTCGAGCGCCTGCCGCACGGCCCGCGCCAAGTCGTCGCGCGAGTACGGCTTGCTGAGCAGCGCCACGTCGGCCAGGTCGCCGACGAGTCCGCTGAGCGCATCGCGCGGATAGCCCGAGGCGAGCAGGGCACGCAGGGTCGGCACGCGCTGCATGGCCTGCTGTGCCAGTTGCGGGCCGCTCAGTCCGCCGGGCAGGACCACGTCGGAGAACAACAGGTCGAACGCCGGGTCGTGCGCGAGGATGGCCAGCGCCTGCGCCGCATGGGCTGCAGCCACCACTTGGTAACCCATGGCCTCGAGAAACGCCTCGGCCAGCACGCGCACGCCCTCGTCGTCTTCGACCAGCAACACCCGTTCGTGGCCACCGCGCCGACCCTCGGCGGGCTCGGGCACTTCGAGCAGGTCGGACACCTGCGGCAGATAGAGCTTGAAGGTGCTGCCTTGGCCGATCTCGCTGTAGACGGCCACGCCGCCGCCGGTCTGCTTGACGAAGCCGTACACCATTGCCAGCCCGAGCCCGCTGCCACGCCCGTCGCGCGTGGTGAAGAACGGCTCGAACACGTGGCTCATCACCTCGGCGTCCATGCCATGCCCGGTGTCCGACAGCGACAGCACCACATAGCGGCCGGGCTTGAGCTCGCGCGCATCGACCGGATCGTCGGGCGTGACGATCAACGTGTCGGCCTGCACAGTGAGGCGGCCACCCTGCGGCATGGCATCGCGTGCGTTCAAGGCCAGGTTGAACAGCGCCGTCTCCAGCAGACCCGGGTCGGCATGCATGATGAGCTCAGGATCACACGCAGCGACCGCCACCTGGATCGATTCGTCCAGCGTGCGCGCGAGCAACTCGCTCCAGCTTTGCAGGAACAGATCGACCGCGATGGCGCGCGGCGCCAGCGGTTGCTTGCGCGCGAACGTGAGCAGCTTGCGCGTGAGGTCGGCGCCGCGCCCGGCGGCACGGGTGGCGGCGGCGGCGAGCTTGTGCGCCGACGGTTGATCCTGCAGCAGGTCGTCGAGCAACTGCAGGTTGCCCAGCACCACGGTGAGAATGTTGTTGAAGTCATGGGCCACGCCACCGGTGAGCTGGCCCAGTGCCTCCATCTTCTGGCCTTGCGCCAGGCGCTCTTCGCCCTGCTGGCGTTCCAGCACCACCGACAGCAGGTACGCCACCGCGCTCAGCACGCTCACGTCCTCGTGCGAGATGCGCGTGACCTGGTGGCTGCACGCGGTGAACACGCCGACGGTCTGGCCGCGCACCTGCACCGGCACCGCCATCGCGCTGCGAAAGCCGAAGCCGCGCACGATGCCGGCGCGCCAGCGGGGCTCGGCTTCGATGTCTTCAACCACCAGCGGCTCGCCAGAGGAGGCCACCCAACCCGCCAGCGCGGCGGTGTCGTCGACCGACACGGGCGTGTCCGGTGCCGGCGCACCGAATGCCGCGCGGCGGCGGAACTCGCGCCGGTCCTTGCTCAGCATCAGCAGCTCGCTCGCATCGCATTCGAGCGCAGCCACCAGGATCTCGGGCGCCCGTTGCACCACGCGCTCCAGGTCCATCTCGGTGAACGCCTCCTGGCTGAAGCGGCGCACGACCTCCTGGTAGCGCGCCTGCTTGAACGCCGTCTGGCCGCGGTCGGTCGGACTGAGATCGCGCACGTAAGCCGCGGCCAGGCGCGCGCCGCCGGCTTCGCCCAGCGGTGCCAGGCCGACCTCGATCGGAAACTCCATGCCGTCGCTGCGCAAGCCGACCAGGTTCATGCCGCTGCCCATCGGCCGTGTGCTGGCGTGTGCCATGAAGTGGCTGCGATGGCTGCCGTGCACCGCGCGGTAGCGCTCGGGCAGCAGCGCTTCGATCGTGCGGCCCAGCATCTCGCTTTCTCGATAGCCGAACAGGCTGCCGGCACGCGCGTTGACCAGCACGATGCGGCCTTCGCTGTCGACCACCACGACACCGTCCGGGGTGGCTTCGAACAGCCGGCGGTACAGGTCGGTCAATGAGCTGCCCCGGGCGCCGAACGCCCCAGGGTCCGCGCTTTGCAGCGGCCGCGTGCCCTCATGACGGCGCGGCCGGATCCCGCTTCACGTCGGCCGTCCACACATAGCCGGCGCCGCGCACGGCCTTGATCAGATCGGGCTGGGCCGCGTCGCGCTCGATCTTGCGGCGCAGCCGCACGACCTGCACGTCGATGGTCTTGTCGTACGGGCCGGCATCGCGGCCGTGCGTGGCGTTGAGCAGTTCGTCGCGCGATTGCACCTTGTGCGGCGCGTGCACGAAAGCCAGCAGCAGCTCGTACTCGCCGTTGGTCAAGGCCACGTCGTCGCCGCCGTCGCGCTTGAGCGTGCGCGCCTTGGTGTCGAGCGTGAAGCCAGCAAAGCGCAGTACGGAGCTGCTGGTTGCCGGGTTGGCGGGTGCACGGCGCAGCACCGCACGCACGCGCGCCAGGATCTCGCGCAGGTCGAACGGCTTGGCCACGTAGTCGTCGGCACCCAGTTCGAGACCGACGACCCGATCGACCGCTTCGCCGCGGCCGGTGACGATGATGATGGCGCCGTGCCAATGCTCGCGCAGCCAGCCGGTCAGGTGCAGCCCGTCCTCGCCGGGCAGGCCGAGGTCGAGCAACACCAGGTCGAACGGCTCGCGCTGCAGGCGTTCGCGCATCTGCGCCCCATTGGCGGCCGTGGCCACGCGGAAGCCGCGCGCGCCG
Source organism: Burkholderiaceae bacterium (assembly GCA_035543655.1). Taxonomy (GTDB): domain Bacteria; phylum Pseudomonadota; class Gammaproteobacteria; order Burkholderiales; family Burkholderiaceae_C; genus JAEUPI01. Next base: position 4,462 of record DATKJN010000234.1, read on the forward strand.
AGGTAGCCGCCGAGCAATTCGCCGATCTGCGGGTCGTCGTCGACCACCAGCACACCGGATGCTTGGGTGGAGGAGGCGGGTGGACTGCTCATCGACGGCCAGGGAAGGAACGGCCGATTCTAGGGAGGCCGGCATGGCCGCCGCCGACAAGCCCGGATGGCGTGCCGGGCTAGGGGTTGTCGGGGCCGCCGCCGCGGCCCATGCTGGCGCGCCCTCGGCGTTGACCGAGCGAATTGCTGCCAAAGGGAGGTTCTTCATGCCCGACATCGCCGCGCTGGTTGTCGCGCCCGACCAACTCATGCCGCGTGGCGACGCGCCGGGCGTGGCGATCGAGCAGTTCGCCAAGCTGTGCCTGGCGCAAGGCGACTCCTGGTTCACGATCGGCGGCGTGCCACCGTGGATCACGACCAATTTGCTGTCGCACATGGTGTTCTCCGAGAGGGCGTGCATCGTGAATTGCGCGCAACCCGGCAAGCAGCTCATGCACATGGTCGATACCTTGCGCCACCGGCGCTTCCTGCAGTTGCTGCGGGGTCGCACCGCGCACAAGTGGCATGTGATCCTGCTGTCCGGTGGCGGCAACGACTTGATCGATGCGGCGCTGTCGCCGCCGACCGCGTCCCGCGCCAACCGGTTGCTGCTCACCGCGGCCGAATGGGATGCGACGCAACCGGCACCGGCGCGATACCTCAGCGCGCAAGGGTGGCTCACCTTCGTGGCGCACATCAACGCGGTATTCGACCAGTTGCTGATCGAGCGCGACAAGGACATCAATGCCACGACGCCGGTGGT
>DATKJN010000235.1:0-3611 GCA_035543655.1 Burkholderiaceae bacterium
CTCCAAAGGACAGCGCGCGGGGTGAGAGGGCTCAGCGTACCGCGGCGCCGCCGCAGGCCGGCGAGGCTACAGCGGATGCACCATGCAACGGGTTGGGTCATACCCGCTTGCTGCGTGCAGCGCCCGAGCGTTCGCCGCGCGGTGCCTTCACCGATCGCCTCGCGCGCGTGTGACGGCCGCGGCGGCCCGCGTCAGGGGGCGATCTCGTCGGCCCGGTTGGCCAGCAGTGCGAAGGTGTGTTGGGTCGGCGCCAGAAAGTCACCCGGCGCGAGGTCGTACTCGGAGATGGCCACCGAGTGGTTGACGTTGCCGCCGATGGCGATCGCTTTCTGGCCCTCGCTGTCCACGTGCACGATGATGTCGGAATGGCTTCGGTAGCTGTCGCTCTGCGCGGCGAAGCCGAAGTCGACACTCGGCGCGAAGTCCGGGTTGTCGCGCACGACGATATCGCCCGGTTGCGGTCGCGCCTCGAACAGCTCGACACCCCAGAACGGCGCTGCGCGATCGTTCCGCCGGCGCGCGCCGATCGCCTCGTGCGTGAACTTGCTGTGCGCCGCCGCGAAGCGGAAATTGCCGTATGCCGCACCGGCTTTGCGGACCATGAACGACACCGCGGCGGCCGACCAGGGCTGATCTCTGTCGGTGCCGTCGAGGTTGAGGCCGATGGCCCGCCACATTTCGCCCACGAAACCGGCAAACGGCGCCATGTGCTCCTTGCCCAGGCCGTGCTGGAAGCGTTCGTACTCCACGCGAACCCGGTCCAGCAGTGCTTCACGTCGTGGCGACAACAGCGGGCGAAGGTACTTCGCGGAAGCAAAGCCCCGCAGTTTTGCAGAGCCCACGGTGGCTTTGCAGGGGAAGAAGCCGTTCTCGGCAGGCCCGGTGGTGTCGACCGTCTGCAGCAGGAACAGCTGGCCAATCACGTTGGCCGGCTCCTTGGCCGGGGTGCTGCGCAGGTTGAGGCCGCCTGCGTAGGCCGTGACGCGCATTTTCATGGAGCGGCGGATGGTTGCCATGCGACCGTGTCATCTGGCCATGCACCGGCGTCCGGTTCAACCACAGCTTTGTGGATGGATCGTTTCGACCGAGCTGCCGTCGAGCTGCCGACGGGCCACGTCAGCACGCAGACGCGACGCGCCCTCGAACGCGCGTCCACTGCATGTGAATGTCCGGGAATCCCCGCATGAACGGTGCCGGGCCTTGGCGCAACCCAGGGTCGGCAGCCGGCGTTCGCTGGCTCGAGTCCGCTGGGAGCGCTCATGCACCATGCACCGTGGGACATTCAGGCCATCCGGGGCCACTTCGGCTTCCCCGAACAGGGTCGCGTGGTGACGAACAACGCCGCCAGCACGCAGCCGGCGCGCGAGCTGCTGCAGCTGTATCACACGCTGGCGCCGGCCTACGACAACGTGCATCGCGGCCAGTCGGACGCCTCGCAGATCACGACCGCGCGTTTCGAGGCCGCCTACGACGACATCGCCCGCTTCGTCGGCGCACCGAGCCGCCGCAACGTGGTGGTGGTGCGCAACACCACCGAAGCGCACAACACGGTCATGTATGCGCTGATGAGCGAGTTCCGCGATGGCGACAACGTGGTCACCACGATGATGGAGCACAACTCCAACTACGTGCCGTGGTACGCGATGTGCACCGACATCCTGCCGCGCTTCGGTCGCCGGGTGCAGTACCGGCTGGCGCGCTTCGACCCGACGACCGGCGAGCTCGACCTCGACCACCTGGCTTCGCTGATCGACGAGCGCACGAAGCTGGTCTGCTGCACCGGCGCGTCGAACTTCTTCGGCACCAAGAATCCGCTGGATGCCGTGCGCGCGCTGGCAAACGGGAGCGGCTACACCCAGCCCACCGGCGAGCGCCGCTCGTACCTGCTGGTCGATGGTGCGCAGCTGGTGCCCAGCACCTTCGTCGACTTCCAGTCGCTGGACGTGGACTTCCTGTCGTTCTCGTTCCACAAGATGCTGGCGCCGTTCGGCGTCGGCGCCCTGATCGCCAAGGAGCACCTGCTCAACGCCTCGCTGCCCTTCCTGTACGGCGGCGACATGATCGCCGAGGGCGGTGTGAGCGCGGACCATGTCGAGTACAACGGGCTGCCTTGGAAATATGCCGCCGGCACGCCGAACATCCTCGGCACGATCGTCGGCGCACAGGCGTTGCGCCTGTTGCTCGACCTGGCGCTCAGCCCGCTGCGGCCCGAGTACTTCGAGGCCGACCGCGCCATCGCCCAGGCCGACGTGCGCAGCGCGATGCACCGCATCGGCGAGTGGAACCGACAGCTCACCGCGCAGGCCCTCGAACGGCTGGCCTCGGTGCCCGGCATCACGATCTACGGTCCCCGCGATGCAGCGCGGCGAAGCGCGCTGGTGGCATTCAATGTCGCCGGCCGCAACCCGATGGAGCTGGCGCAGGGTCTGAACGAGCACGGCGTGGAGTCGCGCGCGGGCTGCCACTGCGCGACGCTCGCGCACCAGGCATTGAAGCTGGATCCGATGGCCAGCTGCCGCTTGAGCTTCTACCTCTACAACACGCTGGACGAGGTCGACCGTGCGGTCGACGCGCTGCACGCCGTGGTGAAGTCGACCCGCAGGCCCACACCGTCAACGCGCGGCTCCGTGCCTTCGCACAAGCCAGGGTGGCGGCTCGCTCCCATCGGCTGAAGGTGCGAAAGACGCGACGACCTGCTGTGCGCTTGCCCGCACCCGCGCGGGAGAGAAGGGTCAGGCCACGATCGCCTTGCCAGGGAACAGGAGATCGAAGAGGGCCGCTGTCTTCGGTGTCATGGCTGAGCGAAGAGGGCGGACGAAGTCCACTTCATCGACAAGCACCTTCGTGTAGATGCCTTCGTACACGCGCTTGACGACGCCCGGCGCCACCATCTCCTGGTCGAAGCCCGGCACGATGCCCACCAACTCCCAGCCCAGACGCTCGAACTTCTCGGCCATGTATCGCACCTTGAGGGTCGCCAAGCCGTACACCATGCCCATTCCCATCGTGCGGCCAAGCGCCTCGATGAGGCTCGGGAACCGTTCGCTGAGGTTGAGGCCACGGTGTCGTGGCGAGATCACGCCGACCCGCCCGTACAGCACCGCGCTGTCCTTGTCTCGCTCCACCGAGAGGACCCCAGCGAGCTCTTGCCCGTGCTTGAACAGGATGACGAGGAAGTCGCGCTCCGACTCGCCGTCGAGCACCACGCTGTCCTCGTAGAAGGCCGGCTTGAGGTGGCAACTGGCGTTGCCGACCGCGATACCGGGGTACCAGGAGGCAAAGGCGTTGATCGTGTCCGCGATGTCACTTCGGGTGATCAACTGGTAGCGATAGCCCTCCGGGAGCGGGGCGCTCGCCGAAAGGATGTCAACGCTCGTCCACGACATGGGTGCTCCTGATCGATCGACGCCCAGGGCTTCGATCCACACCGAAGGTCACCGCAGCGGTCTGCGCACATACGACTCGAACGGCCGCGCCGGACGCATGGCGACACGCACCATCAGGTCTCGTGCGTGCCTTCGTGACCCGGCGTTGCGTCCGACCCTGTCCGGATGGCGATCAACGCCCATTGTCTACCCGAGGGGGCGAGGACTAGTATCGTCGCGATGACG
>DATKJN010000236.1:0-2101 GCA_035543655.1 Burkholderiaceae bacterium
TCTGGCCGAGCGCACACGACGCAGCCACACCGGTGTCGCGGTCGACCTGCAGATCGATCTGGCCGACGCCGCGTTGCCCAACGAGACCGCCCTGGCGCTGTACCGCGCGGCGCAGGAAGGCATCACCAATGCGCTGGCGCATGGGCAAGCGCAGCGCATCTCGCTCAGCGTCGGCGCGCGCAACGGCCGCGTGGAGCTGGAGTTGCGCGACGACGGCCGCGGGTTGCCGCCCGACGGCGTGCGGCGCAGCGGCCACTATGGCCTGCGCTGGCTCAACGAGCGCGTGCAGAGCCTGGCCGGCAGCGTGCAACTCGAGGCCGCGCAGCCACGCGGTGCCAGTTTGCGTGTGAGCGTGCCCCTGGGCACGACGGCGCCGCGTGCGGCTCTGCACCCATGATCCGGGTGATGCTGGTCGACGACCATGCGCTGGTGCGCATGGGCTTTCGCATGCTGCTGGCCGACGCCGGTGTCGAGGTGGTGGCGGAGTTCGACGACGGCGAGCAGGCCTGCGCCGCCTACCCTCGCATCAAGCCCGACGTGGTGGTGATGGACCTGTCGATGCCGGGCATGGGGGGCATCGAGGCCGTGCGCCGACTGATCGCGCAGGACGCGAAAGCGCGCATCCTCGCGTTGTCGGCACATGAAGACACCGCGCACCCACAGCGCGTGCTGCGCGCCGGCGCGCTGGGCTACCTCACCAAACGCGGCGCGCCCGATGCACTGATCGCCGCGGTGACCGCGGTGGCGGCGCACCAGGCCTACGTCGACAGCCAGACGGCACAAGGACTGGCGATGGCGCAGATCAAGGGCGACGCCAACCCGGCCGACAGCCTGAGCGAGCGCGAGTTCTCGGTCTTCATCCAGCTCGCACGCGGCCACAGCGTGGCCCAGATCGCCGACAACCTGAAACTCTCGCCCAGCACCGTGGGGACCCACCTGTACCACGTGAAGCAGAAGCTGGGCGCCAGCAACCAGTCGGAACTCACGCTGGTGGCCCTCCAATGGGGGCTAATCAGCATTTAGCAGCCATATCCCTAGCTTTTGCACGCCACCGTTTGAACCGCCCTGCCGATAGTGCTGACGTACAGCGAAGGCGGTGGCCAAGGCCCCCGCGGGAGCAATAGTTCACAGCGGGGTGTGCGATGCGGTGGCTTCAGCTGGCAATGATGGTCACAACCTGCGCCGCAGCGGCAGCGCAGGCCAACGACATCATCGACGTTCTGCACCAGTCGGCGCAGCGCCGGCTCGAAGCGATGCCGCTGGCAGCCGACGGTCCGCGCGCGCAGGCAGTGCGCGAGAGCTTCGAGACGCTGCGCCGCGCCGTCGCCCCGCAGGTGGTGGTCGAACTGCGCGTGGTGACCGGCTCGACCGTGGCCGAGACGCTGGACGGCCGCGTGATCGTGGCCAACGAGTCCCTCGCCGACGCGCCTGAAGGGGTCCGCCTGTTTGTGCTCGCTCACGAGCTGGGCCATGTGCAGCAAGGCCACTGGCGCCAGGTCGGTGATTTGTACAAGCGTTTCGTGCCCGGCGAGGTGGTGCCGCAAACCACCGAGCCGGTGGCCGGGCCGTTGGGCCGCGCCGCGTCGGCGCAGGCCCACCGTCACGAGTTCGAGGCCGACACGTTCGCGCTGCAGGCGCTGCGCACGCTGGGTCGCCCGGCGGACGACGCCCAAGCCGCCTTGCGGCACCAGGGCATGCAGCACGACAGCGCGACCCATCCAGGCACGCGCAAGCGTCTGGCGTCGCTGCGTGCCGCCGAGTCTGGCGTGGCGCTCCACGCCGCCACCGACACCGACTGACTCCGTCGCCGGGCCGAAGCGTCCGGATTGGCCCTTCGGCGACTGCCGCGCATCGGCGGGCAGACCGCAGCGACCGCGCTTCAGCGGGCGACGATCCACTCCCCTTTGCCATCGGCGCCCAGGTCGCCGAGATGGCGCTCGATGCGACGCGTGTGAAGGTTGTCGAACGGCCCCCGATGGCGCGCCAGGTCGCGCGCCAGCAGCTGCCAGAACACCGACACGTCGGCGATCGCCGGCACGAAGGTGGGCGACGGCTCGGGTGCGCCGCTGGCAAACACCACGCTGCCGCGCCGCATCGCATG
>DATKJN010000237.1:0-3526 GCA_035543655.1 Burkholderiaceae bacterium
GCCGCAGCGCATCGAGACTGCGGTGGCACACCTCGCGGTGTACCGGCTCGGCGCCGTGGCCATGCCGCTGTCGATCCTGTTCGGCGTCGACGCGTTGCAGTACCGATTGCGCGACAGCGGCGCGGTGTGCGCGATCGTCGATGAGAGCAGCGTGGCCCACGTGTGTGCCGCGCGCGGCGATTGCCCCGCATTGCGTCAGCTGGTGGCAGTGGGCGGCGCGCGCGGGCAAGGCGACGTCGACTGGCTCGAGGGCCTGCGTGCGCAGGCAGAGTCCTGCGCGCGCGTGGACACGTCGTGCGACGACCCCGCGGTGTTGATCTATACCAGTGGCACCACGGGCCCGCCCAAGGGTGCGTTGATCGCGCACCGCGGGCTGATCGGCAACCTCTCCGGGTTCGTCTGCAGTCAGAACTGGTTTCCGCAAGACGATGCGGTGTTCTGGTCTCCGGCAGACTGGGCTTGGACCGGCGGACTGATGGATGCGCTGCTGCCCACGCTGTACTTCGGCCGCGAGATCGTGGGCTTTCAAGGCCGCTTCGATCCGCTGAAGGCGTTCGAGCTGATCGAGCGCTACCACGTCACTCACACGTTCCTGTTTCCCACGGCGCTGAAGGCGATGATGAAAGCCGTGCCGGCGCCGCGTGCGCGCTTCGCATTGAACTTGCGCGCGATCATGAGCGCGGGCGAGGCGGTGGGCGATGCGGTGTTCGCCTACTGCCGCGACGCGCTCGGCGTCACAGTCAACGAAATGTTCGGCCAGACCGAGATCAACTACATCGTCGGCAACTGCGGCAGCTCGCTCGATGGTGCGGCGCGCCAGGCTGCGGGTTGGCCGGCGCGCCCGGGCAGCATGGGGCGGCCGTATCCGGGCCATCGCGTGGCGGTGATCGACGACCAGGGCCGCGAATGCCCGCGCGGCACACCGGGCGACGTGGCGGTGCACCGCCTCGACGTGCATGGCGACCCCGACCCGGTGTTCTTTCTCGGCTACTGGAACAACGACGCCGCCACGCGCGCCAAGTTCACCGGCGACGTGAGCGACAGCTGGTGCCGCACCGGCGACACCGCGACGATGGACGACGACGGCTACCTCTGGTACCAGGGCCGCAGCGACGACATGTTCAAGTCCGCCGGCTACCGCATCGGCCCGAGCGAGGTGGAGAACTGCCTGGTGAAGCATCCCGCGGTTGCCAACGCCGCGGTGGTGCCCAGGCCGGATGCCGAGCGCGGCGCGCTGGTGAAGGCGTTCGTCGTGCTGGCCGATGGTGCGCAGGCCAGCGATGACCTGGTGGCCGAACTGCAGGCGCATGTGCGCGGCAAGCTCGCACCGTACGAGTACCCCAAGGAGATCGAGTTCATCGATGCGCTGCCGATGACCACCACCGGCAAGGTGCAGCGCAACGTGCTGCGCAAGCGAGAAGAAGAGCGGGCCAAAGAGCGCACCGCGGGCGGTGCGCTGACCCCTTAGCCGGTGGCTCCGGCCGGCGCTTCGCGCCTTCGCTTCGCTGATGCGAAGTGAGCCTCGCCGCAACGGCCTTGCAGACCGTTGTCAGGCCGCCTTGCGCGCCTGACCCTTGGCCGACAGCGCCTTGGTCAGCGCCTCTTCGAGGTTGGCAACCGTGCGTTCGATGTGGTGCAGCTTCTCCAGCCCGAACAAGCCGAGGCGGAAGGCCTTGAAGTCGGCGCCTTCGTCGCACTGCAGCGGCACGCCGGCGGCGGTCTGCAGGCCCAGCGAGATGAAGGTCTTGGCGTTGGCGAAGCCGTCGTCGTCGGTGTAGCTCACCACCACGCCCGGTGCCTTGAAGCCGGCGGCGGCGACGCTCTTGATGCCGTGGCGCTCGAGCAGCGCGCGCACGCGATTGCCGAGCTCTTGCTGCTCGTCGCGCAGTTTGGCGAAACCGTAGGCACGGGTCTCGAGCATCACGTCGCGCGTGCGCGCCAGCGCGTCGGTGGGCATCGTCGTGTGGTATGCATGGCCGCCGTTCTCGTAGGTCTCCATGATCTGCAGCCACTTCTTCAGGTCGCACGCGAAACTCGAGCTGGTGGTGCCGTCGATCGCGGTGCGTGCCGCGTCCGACAGCATCACGAAGGCGCAGCCCGGCGACCCGGTCCAACCCTTTTGCGGCGCGCTGACGAGGATGTCGACGTTGCAGGCGCGCATGTCGACCCAGATCGCGCCGCTGGCGATGCAGTCGAGCACGAACAGGCCACCCACTTCGTGCACCGCCGCGCCGACCGCCTTCAGGTAGTCGTCGGGCAGGACCATTCCCGATGCAGTCTCCACGTGGGGCGCGAACACCAGCGCCGGGCGCTCGCGCCGGATCGTGGCCACCACCTCGTCGATCGGCGCCGGGGCGAAGGGCGCCTGCGGTCCCGCCTCGCTGCGCCGCGCTTTCAAGACGATCTCGGCCGACGGAATGCGGCCGGCCTCGAAGATCTGCGTCCAGCGGTAGCTGAACCAGCCGTTGCGCAGCACGATCACCTTCTTGCCGTGCGCGAATTGGCGCGCGACGGCTTCCATGCCGAAGGTGCCGCTGCCGGGGACCACCACCGCAGAGCGTGCGGCATAGACCTCTTTCAGCACGCCCGAGATGTCGCGCATCACGCCCTGGAACTTCTGCGACATGTGGTTCAGCGCGCGGTCGGTGTAGACCACCGAGTATTCGAGCAGGCCGTCGGGATCGACGTTGGGAAGCAGGCCGGGCATGGTGTTCCTCTGGGGGCCGGAAGGGGAAGGCAGGCAGCTTAGCACCCGAGGGTGTCGAACGCCCCGGGGCCGGTGGGCATCTCGGCGCGTACCACCGGCACGGTCGGATCGGGCACACTGCGCGCCTTCGAAACGCCGTACCAAGAGCCCTCCATGGAGCACATCACCCTCGGCCGCCAGGGGCCGCGCGTCAGCCGCATCTGCCTGGGCACGATGACCTTCGGTGAACAGGTCTCGCAGGCCGACGCCCACGCCATCCTCGACCGTGCACTCGAGCGCGGCGTGACCTTCGTCGACACCGCCGAGATGTACGCGGTGCCACCGCGGCGCGAGACGTTCGGCACCACCGAAACCATCATCGGTCATTGGTTCGCGGCGCGGCCCGGTGTGCGCCAGCGGGTGGTGCTCGCCACCAAGGTGGCGGGGCCGTCGCGGGGCATGGACTGGATCCGCAACGGCAGTGCGAACCTGACGCCGGCCGAGATCGAGGGCGCGTGCCACGACAGCCTGCGCCGGCTGCAGACCGACGTGATCGACCTCTACCAGATCCACTGGCCGAACCGCAACGCGCCTGCATTCGGCGCGCTGTACTTCGATCCGACGAAGGACCGCGACTACACATCGACGCACGATCAGCTCGATGCACTGACGAAATTGGTGAAAGCCGGCAAGGTGCGCCACATCGGGTTGTCCAACGAAACCCCGTGGGGCGTGGCCGAGTTCGTGCGCGTGGCCGAACAACACGGGCTGGCGCGCGTGGTGAGCGTGCAGAACCCGTATGCGCTGGTCAACCGCGTGGTCGACAACGGCCTCGACGAG
>DATKJN010000238.1:0-14591 GCA_035543655.1 Burkholderiaceae bacterium
CGCATCGTCGGCCGACAAGCGCAGCGCGACGCTGCCGCGGCCCGACACACCCGCCGCGTGGATCACGCCATCGAGGCCACCAAAGTGTCGTGTGGCCGCGGCGATGGCCGCGCCCATCGCCGCGGCATCCGACGCGTCCGCGGCGGCGACGATCACGTGGCCGCCATCGGCCTCGATCTCCCGGATCGCGCGGATCGCCTGGGCATGGCGCTCGTCGGCAGCATGCGACTGCAGCCATGCGTCCCACGCTTCACGCGGCGGCAGCGGTGACCGCGCGGTGAGCAGCAGCCGTGCCCGGTACTCGCGCGCGAGCCAGCGCGCCATCGACAGCGCCATGCCGCCGAGGCCCCCGGTGATCAGATAGCGGCCCTCACGGCGCAGCGGCAGCGCGGCCGGGTCGGCTGGCGGAAGCGCGAGGCGCTCGTAGCGGCGCACCCAGCGCCGGCCGGCGCGGCGCGCCACCTGCGGCTCGGGCGCCGACAGGGCGGCCTCGGACGCGATGGCCGATGCCGCGGCCGCGTCGTCCCACGCGCCGGCACGGCCGTCGAGGTCGACGCTGCGCATCTGCAGGCCGGGCATCTCCAGCGGCAGCACGAGGACCGGGCCGGTGGCCAGCGCGGCCTGCGCATGGAACACCGGTTCGTCGAGCACCGACTCCGCACCTGCGGTGCAGTGCAGCACGAGGGCGTCGGCGCCGGTGGCCAGCGCAGCGGCGAGCGCGACCAACATGTCATAGGACGCCGGTGCGTCGGCTGGCACGGCCTGCGCGCCGGGCAGGCTCCACAGGTTCACGGCATGGCGCGGTTTCAGGCCGGGCGGCGTGTCGCGCAGCAACTGCGCCAGGTCATCGCCCAGGTGCGCGGGCCGCACGCGCCACAGCGACGGCCCGACGCGCGTGCAAGCGGCAGCGTGTTCGACCGCCACCGCGGCCCGCGCGCCGCGGGCCAACAGGGCCTCGCACACGGCTCGGGTGAGTGCACCGCCGTCGCCGAGCACCAGCCACGGGCCGTCGACCGAGCCGGCGGCGCTGTCGTCGCGCGTCCACGTGGGGGCGTAGAACCAGTCGTCCGGGCGCGACGAGCGGCGCACCGCATCGGCTGCGGTGGCGGGTGCGATCGCTGCGGCAACTGTCGGTTCGACCGTGTGGCGCTTGCGTTCGAACGGATAGGTCGGCAGCGGCACGCGCCGCCGGAGTTCGCCGTGCACGGCCGGCCAGGTGATCGTGGCGCCGGCCAGCCACAATCGGCCGGCGGCGTCGAGCAGTGCCTCGCGGTCGGCACGCTTGTCGCTGGGCCGGCGCATCGAAGCCACCACGCGGCGTGCGCCGTCGGCCCCGAGATTGAGCCGCGCCAACGACGTCAATGCGGTGGCCGGGCCGACCTCGACGAAGTGCAGCGTGGCATCGGCCGCCAGCGTGCGCATGCCGGCCTCGAACTGCACCGCGCGGCGCAGGTGCTCGGCGTAGTACGCCGGCGAGGTGGCCTGTTGCGGCGTGATCCAGGTGCCGCTCAGGTTGGAGATGTACGGCCGCGTCGGCGGCAGGAGCGTCACACGCTCGAGCACCGCGGTGAACGGTGCGAGCGCAGGCGCCATCATCGCGGAATGGAATGCGTGCGACGTGTGCAGCGCGCGCGCGTCGACGCCGGCAGCGGCGAGCCGCAGGAGCAGGGATTCGATGGCTGCTTTGGGCCCCGACACCGCACACAACATGGGCGCGTTGACCGCGGCAATCTCCACGCCGTCGGCCAGCCACGGCTGCAACTCGGCTGCACCGAGGTGCACTGCCGCCATCGAGCCGGCGGGCTGCTGTTGCATCAACTGGCCGCGTGCGGCCACCACGGCGAGCGCATCGTCGAGCGACATCACGCCGGCCAGGTGCGCGGCGACGTATTCGCCGATGCTGTGGCCCAGCATCGCCTGCGGCACCACGCCCCAGTGCTGCCACAACGTGGCCAGTGCGTATGCGGTGGTGAACAGGGCCGGCTGCGTCAGCCGGGTCTCCGCGAGCGCGGCATCGCCGCCGGCCGCGAACAAGCGCGTGCGCAAGTCTTCACCGAGCAGCGGTTGCAGGATCTGCGCGCAGCGGTCGATCGCATCGCGGTAGACCGGCTCGGTGTCGTACAGCCCGCGGCCCATGCCGGCATGCTGGCTGCCCTGTCCGCTGAACAGGAACGCCACCGGCCGTGCACCACCTTCGTGCTGACCGCTGGAGACCGGGGCGCGTTGGGGCTCGCGCAACGCGGCAACCGCTTGTGCCGCGCTTTGAGCGACGAGGGCGCGGCGATGGATGGACGCCGACCGGCCCACTTGCAACGTGTAGGCCACATCGGCGAGCGCCTGCTGCGGGTGTGCCTCGAGGTGATCTGCGAGTCGTGCACACGCCGCATCGAGCGCGGTGGGCGTGCGTGCCGACAGCACCAGCAATTGCGCGACATGGCGCGTGGGCCGGGGGTCGGGCTCGGCCGCTTCTTCGAGGACGGCATGGGCGTTGGTTCCGCCGATGCCGAATGAACTCACGCCGGCGCGGCGCGGCGTGTGGCCGTCGGTCTGCCACGGCGCGCCGCTCGCACTGGCGACGAATGGGCTGCGCGCCAGATCGAGCGCCGGATTGGGCGCCGTGAAGTTGACCAGCGGCGGCAGATGGCGCCGCTGCAGCACCAGCACGGCCTTGATCAGGCCCGCCACCCCGGCGGCTGCGTCGAGATGGCCGAGGTTGGCCTTCAACGACCCGAGGCGGCAGTAGCCGACCTCATCGCCGGCCGCGCGGAACGCCTGCGTCAGCGCGGCGATCTCGATCGGATCGCCGAGCGGCGTGGCAGTGCCGTGGGCTTCGACGTAGCCGATGCTGCGCGCCGACACCCCGGCCAACGCCTGCGCGGTGGCGATCACCTCGACCTGACCGTCGACGCTCGGCGCGGTGTAGCCGGCCTTGCCGGCACCGTCGTTGTTGACCGCGATGCCGCGAATCACCGCATGCACGGTGTCGCCATCGGCCAGTGCATCGGCCAGTCGCTTGAGCACCACGACGCCCGCGCCGGCGCCGGCACGGGTGCCGCGCGCGTTGACGTCGAATGGACGGCAGTGCCCGTCAGGCGACAGGATCATGCCTTCCTGGTAGAGGTAACCGGCACCGAGCGGAAAGGTGAGGGAGACGCCGCCCGCCAATGCCATGTCGCATTCGCCGCGCTGCAGCGCGCGACACGCCACCTGCACCGCGACCAGCGACGTCGAGCAGGCCGTCTGCACCGTGATGCTGGGCCCGCGCAAGCCGAGCTTGTACGACACGCGTGTGCAGAGGAAATCCTTGTCGTTGCCGAGCATGATCTGATAGCCACCCACGGCCTCGGCCAGCGCCGGGTTGCGCAGCAGGTGGCTGTAGACGTACGAGTTCATGCTCGCGCCGGCGTAGACGCCGACCGCATCGCCCAGCTCGCCCCCCGGCGCATACCCGGCGTGTTCGAGCGCCTGCCAGGCGCACTCGAGGAAAACGCGCTGCTGCGGATCCATCACCTGCGCTTCGCGCGGCGAGTACCCGAAGAACGACGCGTCGAAGAACTCGGCCTGCTCGACGAAGGTGCCGCGCCGCACATAGTGCGGGTGCGTGCGCAGCGCCACCGGCACGCCGGCCGCGTCGAGCTCGGCGTCGCTCAGCGCGGCCAGCGACTCGACGCCGTCGGCGATCTGCCGCCAGAACGTCTCGAGGTCGTCGGCCTGCGGAAAGCGGCCCGCCAGACCGACGATCGCGATGGCATGCGGCGGCATCGGCTCACGCATGGGCTTGCCTCGCCGCGCGCGCACGCGCGCGCTGCAGCGCGACGTCCTCGGACGGCCTCGATGCCAGCCGTTCGGCCTGGGCCTCCACCGTGGTGCGCTGGAACAGCTCGACCAGCGGAAACTCGGTGGCGAAGTCGCGCTGCAGACGCGCCTGCAGCTTGACCAGCAGCAGCGAATGCCCGCCGAGGTCGAAGAAGTTGTCGCGCAGGCCCACGCGATCGAGCGCGAGCACGTCACGCCACGATGCGGCGACACGCTCTTGCGCCGGATTCATCAACAGGTCCGGCGCGGCGACGGCTTGCACGCGCGGCGCCGGCAGGGCCTTGCGATCGACCTTGCCGTTGGGCGTGAGCGGAAGCGCTTCGAGCACGACGAACAGGTTGGGGACCATGTACTCCGGCAGCTTGCGGCGTAGCGTGGCGCGCGCCGCATCGGCGCTGAAGTCCGTCGGCGACGTGGGCACCACGTAGGCCACCAGGCGCTGGTCGCCCGGCGTGTCCTCGCGCACCGCGACCACGCACTGGCGCAGGCCGTCGTGCGTGGCCAGCACGGCTTCGATCTCCTCGAGTTCGATCCGAAAGCCGCGCAGCTTCACCTGGTGATCGCGGCGGCCGACGAATTCGAGCTGTCCGTCGCTGCGCAGACGCACCAGGTCGCCGGTGCGGTACACCCGCTCGGCGGCGCCGCCATCGGTGATCGTCACGAACTTCTCGGCGGTCAGCTCGGGGCGGTTGCGGTAGCCACGTGCGACCCCGGCGCCACCGATGCAAAGCTCGCCCGCCACGCCGATTGGCGCCGGCAGCCCCGACGGCTCCAGAACGTGCACCGAGGTTTCGGCGATCGGCCGGCCGATGGTGATCGGTCGTGCGGTGTCACGCACGCGTGCCACGGTCGACCAGATCGTCGTTTCGGTCGGGCCGTACATGTTCCACAGCTCGCCCCGCACGCCGAGCAGGCGCTCGGCGAGCTCGCGCGGCAGTGCTTCGCCGCCGCACAGCATCTTCAAGCCGCGCGGCGCGCGTGCACCGGTCCAGCCCGATTCCAGCAGCAGCCGCCAGGTGGCCGGCGTGGCCTGCAGGATCGTCGCGCCTTCGTCGTCGAGCAGCGCGGCGAGGCGCCGCCCATCGAGGGCCGTGGCGCGAGGGGCGAAGACCACGGTGGCGCCGGCCGACAGCGGGCCGAAGATCTCCAGGCCTGCAATGTCGAAGGACAGCGTCGTGACCGATACCCAGCGATCGCTGGTGGCGATGCCGGGCTCGTCGTGCATCGAGCGCAGGAAGTTGACCACCGCGCCGTGCTCGATCTGCACGCCCTTGGGCTGTCCGGTGGAGCCGGAGGTGTAGATCACGTAGGCCAGCGAGCGCGCGGTCGTCGTGCTCGGCGGCGCGTCGGTGGGCTGGGCCTCGATGGCGGCGGACAACGCATCGAGGGCCATCACCTGTGCGGCGCTCGTCGGCACAGCGGCCAGCAGCGTCGAGTGCGTGAGCACGCAACTCAATGCGGCGTCGGTCATCATGAACTCGATGCGCTCGCGCGGGAAAGCGGGATCCAGCGGCACGTACGCGGCGCCGGCTTTGAGCACGGCCAGCAGTGCGACGACCATGTCGATCGAGCGCTCCATGTAGATGCCGACCAGCGACACGTTGCGCACACCCTGAACCAGCAGGTGATGCGCCAGGCGGTTGGCGCGCATGTCGAGCTCGGCGTAGCCGATGCCGCGTCCTTCGATGCGCACGGCCTCGGCGGCCGGCGCGCGCTGCGCCTGCGCGGCCACCAATCCGTGCACGCTCGCAACGGCCGCGGCGGGCAGCGCACGGCCGCGTCGCAAACCGCGCAACGCGTGGGCTTCGTCGTCCGCGAGCATCGCCAACGTTCCCACCGGTGTGCTCGAATCCGCTGCGACCACGGCATCGAGCAGACGCAAATAGTGGCCGCTCAACCGCTCGATCGACGCTGCATCGAAGAGGTCGGTGTTGTACTCCACGTAGACGCGCATGTCCTCGGGGTTGTCGAACACATCGACCGCGAGGTCGAAGCGGGCGGTCGCCAGCGGCAGCTCCTGCGGCTCCGCGCTGATCCCTTCCATGTCGCTGCGCCGCAGGTGGATCGTGTGCAGCACGAACAGCACCTGGAACAGCGGTGAATGGTCCAGATCGCGGCGCGGCGCCAGCGCCTCGACCAACAGATCGAACGGCATCTCCTGGTGGGCATAAGCCTTCAACGCGCAATCGCGCACACGCGCCAGCAGCTCGCGCAGCGTGGGTGCGCCCGACAAATCGGCCCGCAGCACGATGTTGTTGGCGAAGAAGCCGACCACCCGTTCGATCTCCGGCCGATCGCGCGCGCCGACGACAGAGCCGACGGCGAAGTCGTCCTCTCCGCTGTATCGATGCAGCAGGATCTGGAAGGCGGCGAGCATCAGCATGTACAGCGTCACGCCTTCGCGGCGCGCGGCCGCTTTGAGCGTGGCGGCCAGTGCGGCGGGCAACACCACCAGGTGGCGCGCGCCGCGATGCGTCTGGATGCGCGGCCGCGGCCGGTCGGTCGGCAGTGACAGCACGGGCGGCAGACCGCGCAGCTGGTCTTTCCAGTACGCCAGATGCTCGTCCAGCGCCCCGCCGGCGAGCACTTCGCGCTGCCAGTGCACGTAGTCGGCGTATTGCACGGGCAGCGGCGGCAGTTGTGCCGCCGGCCCGCCGATGCGATGCCGGTACAGCGTCTGCAGCTCCGCAAACATGATGGCCACCGACAGGCCGTCGGCCACGATGTGATCGACCACCGAACAGCACAGGTGCTGCGACGCATCGATGCGCACAAGCACCAGACGCACCAGGGGCGCTCGCGCAAGGTCGAACGGCGTGCGCGCCTGCTCGAGCACGACTTGCACGGCCCGTGCGTCGCGCTCGGCCGGATCGACTTCGCCGAGGTCGATCAGCTGCATCGGCACCCGCACCTCGGACTCGACCGCACAGTGCGGCACCCCGTCCAACGCAAAGAAGCGCATGCGCAGGCTCTCGTGTCGCTGCACGACGTCGTCGAAGGCCCGTTCGAGCGCGAGCGCGTCGAGTGGTCCGACCAAGCGGGTGGCATTGACGACGTTGTAGGTGCTGCTGCCCGGATCCATCTGGCGCAGGAACCACAGCCGTTGCTGCGTGTGCGACACCGGCATGCTGGCCAGCCGTTGCACTGGCATCAGCGGCGGCATGACAGGTCGAGCGGCAGGCGCCGGGTGCGCGCGCAGGTGTTGTTTCAGGTCCTCCTTGCGTGCCGCGAGTTCGGCGCGCAGGTCGGCGGTGATCACCCCTTTGGGCGCATTCACGCTCAGGCGATCGCCATCGAGCGCCAGCCGGATGTCGAGGCCGGACAGACGCGACAGCAGTTCGGCAACGGCGCTCAAAGCGTCACTTCCTCCCGCGTGTCGTCGTGGGCGGCATCGCCGAACATGCTGTCCAGATGCGCGGCCAGCTCGGCCACGCTCGGCCATTCGAACGCTGCGGTGGCTGCCACGGGACGGCCGAGCGCCCGCTGCAGTCGATTGCGCAGCTCCACCGACGTCAGCGAATCGAGGCCCAGGCTGCCGAACGGTTGGTCGTTGACGATCGAGCGACCGCCGTCAGGCAGCGCCAGCACCGTGGCCAGTTCGTGGCGCACCAGCGTGACGAGTTGGCTTTGGCGCTCGGCCGCCTTCAGCGCACCGTAGTCGACGGACTGCACGCCGGCAGCGGCCGCGCCCGTCACGCCACCGGCCGCGCGCGCAGCCGCGATCGCGTCTTCGAACAGAGGTGGCACGGGGTTGCTGCCCAGTTGGCGCGCGAGCTGATCCCAATCGATCGGCGCCACGGCCACGTGCTCGAAGCCATCACGCAGGACCAGGCCCAGCGCCTGCAGGCCTTCCTGCGGAGTCAGCGACTTCAGGCCTGCCGATGCGGCGCGTTCGACCGTGTTGCCGCGCGTCGCCATGCCGACTTCCTTCCAGGCACCCCAAGCGATGCTGCAGGCGCCCTCGTCGAGCACGCCGCGCCAGCGCGCCAGCGCATCGAGGAAGGCATTGGCGGCCACGTAGTTGCCCTGACCGGGCGAGCCGAGCACGGCAGACATCGACGAATACATCGCAAAAAAATCGGGCCGCAGGCCGTGCTGCCGCAGCGCGTTGTGCAGGCGCCATGCGCCGTCGGCCTTGGGCGCCATCACGGTGGCGAAGCGCTCGCGCGTTTGGCGCAGCAACACGCCGTCGTCGAGCACGGCCGCACCGTGCAGCACGCCGGCCAAGGGCACACCGCTGTCCAGCAGCATGTGCATCACGGACTGCGCGCCCGCAGCTTGGCTGACATCGGCCGCCACCGTGTGCACCTGCGCGCCCTGCGCCCGCAGTTCGGCGATCGCCGCCTGCGCGGGCGCATCGGGCGACGTACGCCCTGCCAGCAACAGATGGCGCGCGCCTTCGCCGACCAACCAGCGCGCAGCGAGCAAGCCCAAGCCTTTGAGGCCGCCGGTGACCAGGTACATGCCATCGGCGCGCACGGCTTGCGGCCGCCGCGCAGGCACCACGCTGTGGCGGAACACCACGCGACCGATGTGACGGGCCTGGGCCATGTGGCGGAAGGCCTCGGGCGCGTGCTCGAACGCGAAGGTCGTGCACGGCAGGATCGGCAACAGGCCGGCGCCAATTTCCAGCAGCACGCGGGTGAGAATCTGACCCACCAGCACTGGCGTGTCGCGTGCGTTGTCGTTGCAGTCGACGATGTGGTAGCCGACGTTGCGCTTCAGCGCTGCAGCCTGCTCGTGCGTCCACAGGTTGCGCTTGCCGATCTCCAGGAAGACGCCGTCTCGAGCGAGCACCTCGAAGCTGCGGTCGAGCATGGCACCGGTCAACGAATTGAGCACGATGTTCACGCCGGCGCCGCCGGTGATTCGCATCACTTCGTCGGCGAAGGACGGCGAACGCGAATCGAGCACGTGCTGCACGCCCAGGCGTGACAGCACGGCGCGTTTGTCGGGGCTGCCTGCCGTGGCGAAGATCTCGGCGCCTGCGCGCTGCGCCAGCGCGATGGCGGCCATGCCGACACCGCCTGCACCGGAATGGATCAGCACCCGATCGCCCTTCTTCATCTTGGCGATCAGGTTGAGCGTGATGTCCGCCGTCAGGTACGCGGTGGGAATGGCGGCGCCGAGTTCGAAGTCGAGGTTGGCCGGCAGCGGCGCGACGTACTCCCAGCGCGTGGTGGCATGGCTGGCGAACGCGCCCTCGACCATCGCCACGACACGATCGCCCACCTTGAAGCCACGCACGGCACTGCCGAGCGCGACGATCTCGCCGGCACAGTCGCTGCCCAGGTGCTTGATCTCGCCGGGATAGAGGCCCAAGGCGCTCAGCACGTCGCGGAAGTTCAAACCGCTGGCGCGCACGCGGATCTCGATCTCGTGCGGGCCGGGCGCACGCCGCTGTCCAGGCACGATGGCGAGGTTCTCCAAGGTGCCGCGATCCTGGATGCGCAACTGCACCGGCGCATCGTCGGTGGCAACGTCACTCGTCCGCGGCTGCCGAGCCAAGCGCGCCACCCGGCGCGTGCCCTTGCGCAGCGCAACGCGGCTCTCGTGGACGCCGTCCCCGGCCGACTGCGTGGCCGCCGACAGCTCATCGGCCAGTGCGTGCGCGTCGGCACTGCTGGTGGGGCTGACCTGGGGATCGAGATCGATGTGCGTCACGCGCAGCTCGGGGTGTTCGAGCGCGGCGACACGCACCAAGCCCGCCATCGGGGCCTGTTCGATGCGTGGCGTCTCGGTGCCGTCGACCGTTTCGGCGCCGGCGGTCACGAACCACAGGGGCACTGCGCGTCCGCTGCCGGCAAGGGCCTGCAGGAGCAACAGCGCCGCATCGGTGCCGAAGCGCTGGCCTGCACTGGGCACGTCGTCAGCGCCGAGCGTTGGCACGGCCAGCGGCCACAGCGAGACCACGCCCGCCAGCGGACCGTTGGCGTCCACCACGCGCGCGTAGTCCGCTGCGGCAGTGGGGTCGATCGTCAGCGCCGGACCCGTTGCGGCATCGACCGCATGGCCGAAGACCACCCGCGCCGCACTGCCGCCACGGCGCTGAATCTCAGCGGCGAGTCGCTCGCCACGCCCTTGACCCTCATCGAAGACCAGCCAGCGGCCCTGCAACGCCCGTTCGCCCGCAGCGGGTGCCAGGGGCTTGGACTTCCAGGCCACCGCGTACAGCCACTGACTGGCCTGCGCATCGGCGCGCTGGCGGAACATGTCGCGGCTGGCACGGCGGCAGCGCATGCCGTGCAGCTGCGCGACCAGTGCACCCTCTGCGGTGATGTCGATGTCGATCGTCACCATGTCGCCATGCCGCTGCGGCGCCCGCACGAGCGCGTGACTCGTCAGCCGGCCGACCGGCGGCGCGTGCCAGCGAACCTGTTCGACACCGATCGGCAGGTACATGCGTCCATCGCTGGCACCCGGCAACGAGTCCAGCGCCACCGCGGCGACGTGGAAGCAGGCGTCGAGCAGTGCGGGGTGGAAGGCGAAAGCCTTGCCTTCGGCAACGACCTGCGGATCGGCCTCGATTTCGCCGACCGCTTCACCTTCACCGCTCGCCACGCGCCGCATCGCGGCGAATCGCGGACCGAAGTCGGCGCCCAGGTCGCGCATGCGCTCGTAGAACGGCGGGACATCCACCGTGCCGGTGCAGCGCTGGCGTGCGCCAGCGAGGTCGAGCACCGGTGACGATGCCACGCCTTGCGTCTGCAGCAGGGCGCTTGCATGCAGCAGCCACGGCTCGCCCTCGAGCGCGGCATCGCGGCTGAAGATGCGCACGCGCTCGGATGCGCCGGCCGAATCCACCACCGCTTGCAACAGCCGCTCTTCGCCTTCGCGCAACGGCAGCGGCGCGGCCACCTCGATGTGTTGCAGCGCAGCCGTCTCGGCGCCACGCACCTGGCGGGCCGCGGCCAAGGCGATCTCGAGGTAAGCCGTCAGCGGAATCACCGCTTCACCACCGATGCGGTGGTCGGCAACCCAGGCCGGATCGGTGCTGTTGACCCGGCGCTCGAATTGCGCCGCCGCGCCGGCCACCGAAAGCCGCGCGCCCAGCAGCTCATGCGCGAGCTTGGCCGGCACGCGCCGCTCGGCACTGCGCCAGGGAATGCCGAAGCGTTGGCGTTGAAACGGCGTGGTCGGCAACCGAACGCTGCGCCGCTCGTTGCGGCGGGTGAAGGCAAACCAGTCGATGCGTCCGCCTCGCACATGCAGCCGCGCGACACTGTCGACGAGGGTCGGCACTGCAGGGCGCGTGCGGTGCAGCGAGGGATGCCAGGTGAGCGCCCGATCGGCGGCCACCGTCTGCTGCGCCAGCGCAATCAGCGTGGGGTGCGGACCGATCTCGACCGCCGCTTCGATGCCCGTTTTAACGAGCGCGCCGATACCCGCTTCGAAGGCCACCGGTTCGCGCACATGGGCGCACCAGTAGTCGGCCATGCGCGAACCCCACTGGGACCAGTCCATCGCGCGACCACCGAGGTTGGAGATCCAGGTCAGCTGCGGCTGCGCATGGGTCACGCCAGCCGCGATGCGGCGAAATTCGGCCAGCATCGGCGTCATCAGCGGCGAGTGGAAGGCATGCGAGACGACCAGCGCTTGCGTGCGCAGCCCCTGGGCCGCCAGGCGCGCGGCGATGGCTTCGACCGCTGCACGTGCACCCGCGATGACCACATTGCCGGCCGCATTGCGCGCCGCGATCGACACCGAGTCGGCGTGCGTGGCGACCTCACGTTCGACCAGTGCCGTGTCGCCTTGCACCGACACCATCGCGCCGCCTGCCGGCAGGGCCTGCATCAGGCGGCCGCGCGCCGCGATCAGACGCGCGCCGTCTTCGACGCTGAACACGCCGGCCACCGCCGCCGCGGCGAACTCGCCCACGCTGTGCCCGATGACCGCGCTCGGCTCCACGCCCCAATGGCGCCACAGGGCAGCCAACGCCACCTGCAGCGCGTACAGCGCAGGCTGAGTCTGGCCGGTCTGGTCCAGCAGGCCATCGGTCGGCTCGAACAGCAACTTCAGCAGCGGCAGCGGCAACAGCGGGTCGAGCACCGCGGCGCAGCGTTCCAGCGTGGCGCGAAACACAGGCTCGGTGTCGAACAGCTCGCGTCCCATGCCGACGTATTGCGAACCTTGCCCTGTGAACAGGAAGGCCACGCGCACGCGCGCCGCGGCCTGGCCGCGCACCGCGCCGGACGGCTCGGTGCCTTCGGCGATGGCGCGCAGTTGAGCGGTCAGGCCAGCTGCGTCGGGAGCCATCAACGCGACGCGGTGCACGAAGTGAGCCCGGCCGGTGGCTGCGGTGGCGCAGATGTCGGCCAGCCGCGCGTCCGAGATCGAACCCTCGTTGGCGAGGAAATCCGCATGGCGCTGCGCCGACTGCACCAAAGCCGTTTCGCTGCGCCCCGACAACGTCAGCACGTGCAGCGAGCGGGGTGCCGGGGTGGTCTGTGCGCCCTGCGCCGGCGCTTGCTCGAGGATGGCGTGCGCGTTCATGCCGCTGAAGCCGAACGCGCTCACACCGGCGCGACGCACACCGCCGCTGGGCGCCCAGTCGTGCAACTGCGTGCTGAT
The DNA here is from genome assembly GCA_035543655.1 of Burkholderiaceae bacterium. Taxonomy (GTDB): domain Bacteria; phylum Pseudomonadota; class Gammaproteobacteria; order Burkholderiales; family Burkholderiaceae_C; genus JAEUPI01. The sequence goes on from DATKJN010000238.1 coordinate 12,388, forward strand.
GCGCACCGGCAAGCGTTCCCACGGAATCGCCGGCGTGGGTTGCCGCACGTGCAGGCTGGCCGGCAACTGCCCGTGCTGCATCGCCAGCACCACTTTGATCAGGCCGGTCACGCCGCTCGCCGCTTCGAGGTGACCGACGTTGCTCTTGGCCGATCCCACTTCGAACGGCTGCGCCATGCTGCGCCCTTCACCGTAGACGGCTGCGAGTGCTTCGACCTCGATGGGATCGCCCAGCGAGGTGCCGGTGCCATGGGCCTCGACATAGCTGACGTCGGTCGGTGCCAGGCGTGCCGCGGCCAGCGCCTGGCGCACCACCGCCTGCTGCGCCAGCCCGTTGGGTACCGTGAGCCCGCTGGAGTGGCCGTCCTGGTTGATCGACGACCCGCGGATCACCGCCAGGATGTGGCGCCCATGGGCCAGCGCGTCGGACAGGCGCTCGAGGATCACCAGGCCGCAGCCCTCACCGCGCACGAAACCGTTGGCCGACGCGTCGAAGGTCTTGCAGCGCCCATCGGGCGACAACATGCCCCATTTGGAGATCAGCACGTACGGGTCTGGGGACAGGATCGCGTTCACGCCGCCGGACAGCGCGAGGTTGCTCTCCCGGTTGCGCAGACTCTGGCAGGCCGTGTGGATGGCGACGAGCGACGACGAGCACGCGGTGTCGATGGCCATGCATGGGCCTTGCAACCCCAGCGTGAACGACAGTCGCCCGGCGGCGGCATTCAAGGCGGTGCCGGTGGCCAGATAGATGTCGCTGCGCGACGGGTCGGCCACGTCGATGCGCTGCGAGTAGTCCATCGACGTGATGCCGACGAACACGCCGGTCAGGCTGCTGTCCAGGCTGTCGGGTGCAATCCCCGCGTCCTCCAGCGCCTCCCAGCCCACTTCGAGCAGCAGGCGCTGCTGCGGGTCGAGCCCGGCTGCTTCACGCGGCGAGATGCCGAAGAACGCCGGCTCGAAGCCCTCGATGTCCTTGAGAAAACCGCCGGCCTTGGTTCGCGCCTTGCCCATCGCGTTGGGGTCGGGATCGTAATAAGCGTTCACGTCCCAGCGGTCGGCAGGAACCTCGCCGACCAGGTCGAGCCCTTCGGTCAGCGCTTTCCAATAACCCTGGGTGTCTTGCAAGCCACCGGGCAGGCGGCACGCCATCCCAACCACGGCAATGGGTTCGTGTCGTGCCCGCTCACTGGCATCGAGCCGATCCTGCAGGCGCTGGATCGCGACCAACGACTCCTGCAGGACATTGCGCCGCTCGGTCATCGAGCCCTCTCCAACGCCGCCAGCAGACGGGTCTCGAGTTCCACATCGCTCAGCGCGTCGAGATCGGCTCCGCCTGCATCTGTCGGTGCCGCCGCAGGGCCGGGCTGCACCGTTGCGGGTGCCGCCACGCGTGAGGCGGGGTGTGCCATGGTGTCGGTCAATTGGCTGTCCAAGAATGCGGCCAGTGCGCCGACGTTGGGATAGTTGAAGGTCAGGGTCGACGGCAAGGGCTTGCCGACGCCGCGCTCGAGGCGCCGCTTGAGCTCCACCGCCATCAGGGAGTCCATTCCGAGGTCGAACAGGCCGGTGTTCAGTGCGATGGCGTCATGGTCCGGCAACGCCAGCACCGCCGCCGCTTGTGCTTGCACGAAGTCGATCAGCACGTCGCGGCGCGCCGCGGCCGGATGCGATTGCAATCGCTGCATCAGCGCCTGCGCTTGGTCATGACCTGGAGCAGACGGTGCTGCGATCGAGGAGGGCGGCGTCTGCGCCGCCGTGGCCTGCCCGACGCGACGCAGCAACGGCCGCGAGCGACGCGCCTCGTGCAGCGGCTTGAGCTGGGCCCAGTCCACCGCTGCCACCACGCCGCGCGAGGCGCGCGCCGCCAGCAAACGCCCCATCGCCTCGAGCGCGTCGGCGTTGCGGATCGGCAGCAAGCCGGCGGCACGGAACTCCTGCCGGTCGGTGGTCGACGCCAGGCGCATGGCCTCCCACGTGCCCCAATTGATGGACGTCGTGCAGGCGTCTGGTTCGGCGTGCTCCGCGCTGGCATCGAGGAACGCATTGGCTGCCGCGTAGTGCGCCAGGCCCGCGGCGCCGAGCAGTGCGGTGGTGGTGGAAAACAGCACGAGGTCCGCGCGCTGTGCACGTGCAAGGGCCTGCAGTGCCACCGTGCCCGCGACCTTCGGCCGCAGCATCGCCTGCACCTGGGTCGCCTGCAG
>DATKJN010000239.1:0-2348 GCA_035543655.1 Burkholderiaceae bacterium
TCTGTCGGCCACCGCGCACCTGCCGGAGGGCGCGAAGTCGAACACCACGTTCGATCTGTCGGTGCAGCTGCATGCGCCGCTGCCGGTGAGCGAGGTGGTGAGCCACACGCACAAGCTGGAGGCGCAAGGCGTGGGCACCGACAAGGTCAGGCTGGCGCTCGCCGACGAGGGCATGCGCGACAACCGCGACTTCATCCTCGAATACAAGCTCGGCGGCGAGCGCACGGCCACCGGCTTGATGTTGTACCGCGCGCCGAACGAACCCAACGCCGAGAACTTCTTTCTCGCGCTGGTCGAGCCGCCGAAGCAGGTGGCGCCGGTGCAGATCAACCCGCGCGACTACATCTTCGTGGTCGACATCTCGGGCTCGATGCACGGCCACCCGCTGAACACCGCCAAGGTGCTGCTGCGCAACCTGATCAGCGGCCTGCGGCCCAGCGACAGCTTCAACGTGGTGCTGTTCTCCGGCTCCAGCCGCGTGCTGTCGGAACAATCGGTGCCGGCCACGCAGGCCAACATCGCACGCGCCATCAAGACCATCGACCAGATGGGCGGCGGCGGCAGCACCGAGATCGTGCCGGCGCTGCGCCGCGTGGCCGCGCTGCCCAAGCCGGCCGACGTGTCGCGCAGCGTGATCGTGGTGACCGATGGCTACGTGTCGGTCGAGAACGAGGTGTTCCAGCTGGTGCGCCGCAACCTCGACAACGCCAACGTGTTCGCGTTCGGCATCGGCTCGTCGGTGAACCGCCACCTGATCGAAGGCCTGGCGCGCGCCGGCCAGGGCGAGGCGTTCATCGTCACCAAGCCCGAGCGTGCCGCCGAACAGGCCGAGCGGCTGCGCCGCATGATCGGCTCGCCGGTGCTGACGCAGTTGAAGGCCCGCTTCACCGGGCTGGAGGTGTACGACGTCGAGCCGGCGTCGTTGCCCGACGTGATGGCCGGCCGGCCGGTGGTGGTATGGGGCAAGTGGCGCGGCGATCCGCAAGGCGCCAAGCTGGTCTTGCAAGGCCACGGTGCCAGTGGCTCGCACACCGACGTGGTCGAGGCGCCGGCGCCCGACGCCGACGCGGTGGCGCTCAAGCACCTGTGGGCGCGCCAGCGCATCGCGCAGCTCGGCGACGAAGAGGCGCTGATGGGCGGCCAGACGCAACGCGAACCGATCACCGCGCTCGGCTTGAAGTACGGCCTGCTCACGCACTACACCAGCTTCATTGCCGTCGACCAGGTGGTGCGCACGCAAGCGCCCGCGGTGCCGGTGAACCAGCCGTTGCCGTTGCCCGAAGGCGTCAGCAAGCTCGCCGTCGGCGAGGGTGGGCAACAGACGCTTGGAGCGGTGGTGCCGAGCACGCCGGAGCCGCGGCTGGTGTTTGCGCTGATGTTGATGACACTGCTCGGCGTCGCGCTGTGGTGGCAGCGTCGCCGCACGAGCGGCGTGCGCTGACGGAGCGGTTCCGGTGTCGCTCGCACACACGTTGCCCTGCCGCCCGGTGCGGCTGGGCGCTCTCGACTGGATCGCGCTGCATGCGCTGGCGTTGTGGCCGCACGGCCTGTACTTGGTGCAGCGTGCCGTCGACGGCTCGGACGATCCGCTCGGCTTGCTGGCGCTGGCGGCGGTGGCCGCCTGGGTGGTGTGGCACCGCCATGGCCTGCGGCTGACGCCGCGCATCGGCTGGCTCGTGGCCGCGATGGCGCTTGCACTCGCTGCCAACGGTGCTTGGTGCGTCGGTGTGCCGGCGCTGTTGAGCTCGCTGCTGGCCGCGCTGTCGCTGGTGTGTGCGCTGTTCGCGTGGCGGCCGGCGGCGCAGCCGCGCGCACCGCTCGCTGGCCTGGTGGTGCTGGCGCTGCCGTGGATCGCCTCGCTGCAGTTCTATCTCGGCTTTCCGCTGCGCGTGGTCACCGCGCAGCTCAGTGCCTGGGCCCTGCAGTTGGCCGGCTACCAAGCCGCTCGCAGCGGCGCGTCGATGGTGGTGAATGGCCAGCTGGTGATCGTCGACGCGCCGTGTTCGGGCGTGCAAATGGCATGGCTCGCGTACTTCACCGCGTGCGGCGCCGCCGCTGCGCTCGGCCAGCCCGATCGCGTGTTCATGCGCCGCGCCGCATGGGTCGGCGTGATCGTGCTGCTGGGCAACGTGCTGCGCAACATCGTGCTGGTGGCACTGGAGTCGCGGCCCGCCGGCCTGGGCGCCGCGTGGCACGAAGCCATCGGCCTCGCCGTGCTGGCCGCGGTCTGCGGCGCGGTGTTCGCCATGGTGCAACACAAAGGGGATCTTCATGCTTAGCATGCAGGCGGCGCGCTGGCATCGCCGATGGGCCAAGCACGCGGCCGAACACTGGCCGCGTTGGCTGGC
>DATKJN010000240.1:0-2973 GCA_035543655.1 Burkholderiaceae bacterium
CTGCAGGCCTTGTTGCCGATCGCCGCGCGGATGGGCAAGCACGTGATGATCGGCGGCATCGACGCTGCCAACCAAGGCTCGCTGCGCCTGCACGAGCGGCTCGGCTTTGAGCGCGTGGCGCATTTTCGCGAGGTGGGGCGCAAGTTCGATCGCTGGCTGGATCTGGTGTTCGTGCAGCGCTTCATCGATGCACCCGGTGCACCCCGCGCCGGCTCGTGATCCCGGCGCGCCGCGCGCCGCTTCGTGACAGCAGCGCGGCGCCTGCCAAAACCGCACGCTCTTGTCGTCGGCGCGGTCGCGTCGGGCGGCTACCATCGCACGCGCTGTCCGCTGCAACGCGGCGGCATGTCAGCCAGCAGGGAGACGCGCGATGCCGGTGTTGTCGATTGCCAAGGGCGAGTTGTGGCTGCGCGACGGCGATGCCGCGCCGCAGGCGGTGACCTCGCCGTTTGCCAAGGAGGTGGTCGAGCGCGACGCGCAAAGCCGCCGCAACACCGGCTGGAAGCATGCGCCGCGCGACGAGCAGACCGGCGTGATCCCGACCGCCAGCCTGTGGGGCCAGCGCGGCGCGGCACCCGGCGTGCTGGCACCGCCGCGCTTTCTGCACGCCTGCGCGGGCAGCGAGCCGCAAACGCTGTACTACATGCTGAGCGTGGGCGGCAGCACCGGGCTGTTCCGCCAACACCTCGACGAGCGGCGCGAGGTGCGGCTGTTTCACAAGAACCAGCTCGTCTGCGGTGGCTTCGTCTTCAACCCGCACGACCGCCGCATCGTGCTGGCCAGCGGCAATGCCGACGGCACCATGCACCTGGAGGTGTACGACGAAGAGGGCAACCGCAAGGGCGACATCACCAGCGGCGACTGCATCGATGCGGCGCCGTCGCTGGTGCCGGGCCAGGCCAGCGCCATCGTCTACCAGACGGCCGGCGTCGCCCGCCATCCGCAGCACGGTCATGCGATGGCCACGGCGCACAGCACGGTCAATCGGCTCGACTACAAGAGCGGCCAGCTCGAGGTGCTGCTCGAAGACGAGCGCTACGACTTCGTGGCGCCGCGTCTGCACCCCGACGGCACGCTGTACGCGATTCGCCGTCCGGTCGACAAGCCGGCGGTCGAGCGCGCCGGCAGCGCGCTGAAAGACACGCTGCTGCTGCCGTTCCGCCTGCTGAAGGCGGTGTTCGGCTACCTCAACTTCTTTTCAATGGTGTACGGCAAGGAGCCGTTGCGTTCGGCGGGCGGCCCGCGCACGCCCGAACTCGACCAGGATCTTGGCAAGCTGTGGCTGCATGGCCGCTTGATCGAGCTCAGCAAGGTGCGCAACGACCCGCACTACGCCAGCAACCTGGTGCCGCGTTCGTGGGAGCTGGTGCGCAAGCCGCCCGGGCGCGCGCTGCAGATCGTGATGCCGCACGTGGCGAGCTTCGACATCGCCGCCGACGGCTCGATCGTCTACACCAACGGCTTCGACGTGATGTCGTGGCGCGACGGTGCGAAAGCGCAGCTCGATCGCCACGAGTTGATCGAGGCGGTGCGTTCGCTCTAGGGTGGGGAGAAGGCGGCGCGGCGCGCCGCGCGGATCAGCCGAATTGGCTGTCGATCAGCAGCTCGGGCGCGCGGGCCACGGCCTCGTCCGGATCGAACTCCGGCCACACACGCTGGTCCTGCATCAGGCGAAGCTGGTGCTCGTCGAGGGCGCGCTGGTGTGCGTGCAGCTCATACACCACCCAGACCGCCGCCGCCAGCGCGATCGCCACCGCGGTGTCGAACAGCAGCAGCTCGGCGCCCACCAGCCCGAACACGGCGACCATCAGCAACGGCGCCAGGCGCAGGGCCAGGTTGGCGCGGCGATCGCTGGGGGCGTCGAGGGTGGGGGTGACCATGCGCCACACCTTAAACCCGCCACGCGCCACCCGCGCGCCGAACAGCGGCGCCATTCGTGCTGAATTGGCGCGATCGCCGGGGTGCGTGCGCCTCAGCGGTCGGCGCCGGGCACGGCTGCCGCAGCAGCGTCGCCGCTGGTGCCGCCGGGCGCGCCGTTCAGCCACGCCTGTGCCAGGCGCACCCAGTAGGTGGCGCCGAGCGGCAGCAGCGCGTCGTTGAAGTCGTAGCTCGGGTTGTGCAGTGTGCACGGTCCGGCCCCGTGGCCCAGTGCGCGGTGGTCGCCGTCGCCGTTGCCGATGAAGCAATAGGCGCCCGGCCTGGCCTGCAGCATGTAGGCGAAGTCCTCCGACGGCATCGAAGGCTCCTGCACACGCACCTGCGCGTCGCCCACGATGCCGCGCATCACCTCGGCCGCGAACAGCGCCTCACGCTCGTGGTTCACCACCGGCGGCGCGCGCCGGTTGAACTCGAACGTGCAGCCGGTCTCGAAGGCGGCGCAGGTGTGCTCGGCCACCGTGCGCATGCGGCGCTCGATCAGGTCGAGCACGTCGGTCTTGAAGGCGCGCACCGTGCCTTCGATGGTGCAGGTCTCGGGCACCACGTTGGTCGCTTCGCCGCCGTGGACCATCGTGACCGACAGCACCGCGGTGTCGATCGGCCGCTTGTTGCGCGTGATCACCGTCTGCAGCGCGCCGACGATCTGGCACGCCACCGGCATCGGGTCGAGCCCGAGGTGCGGCATCGCGGCATGGCTGCCGCGGCCGTGCACCACGATCTTGAAGGTGTTGGCCGAGGCCATCACCGGCCCCGGGCTCACCGCCAGCGTGCCCTGCGGGTACCCGGGCCAGTTGTGCATGCCGAACACCGCTTCCACCGGGTAGCGCTGGAACAGGCCTTCGTTGACCATCGCCAGCGCGCCGCCGCGGCCCTCCTCGGCGGGCTGGAAGATCAGCACCACCGTGCCGTCGAAGTCGCGCGTGGCGGCGAGATGGCGCGCCGCGCCCAGCAGCATCGCGGTGTGGCCGTCGTGGCCGCAGGCGTGCATCGTGTGGGGGTGGCGGCTGCGGTGCGCGAACGTGTTGACCTCCTGGA
>DATKJN010000241.1:0-5269 GCA_035543655.1 Burkholderiaceae bacterium
GCAGGCGGGCCGCAGCGCCGGCGCCACCGGGTGGCTGGTGAAGCCGTTCGACCCGGCCAAGCTGCTGGAAGTGATCAAGAGGGTGGTCCGGTGAGCGCAGCGCCGCGGCGCGCCCGGGCCGGGGCCCGACGCGGCCCGGGCGGGCACGCGTAGCCCGGACGGCTCCCCCGACCAGCCAAGACAACCGACGAAAGATTTGCCATGGGCGAGACGACCAACGAAGGCGCGAGCATCGGCGCCGGCATCGATCTGAGCCAGTTCTACCAGGTCTTCTTCGAGGAAGCCGGCGAGAACCTGGACCGCATGGAGCAGCAGCTGCTCGAGGTCCGCATCGAGGCGGCCGACGACGAGGAGCTCAACTCGATCTTCCGCTGCGCGCATTCCGTCAAGGGCGGTGCCGCGACCTTCGGCTTCGCCGACGTCGCCGAGCTGACCCACCAGATGGAGACGCTGCTCGACAAGCTGCGCCGCCACGAACTCGAACCGCACCCGAGCATGGTCGACGTGCTGCTGGCCGCCGGCGATGCACTGAAAGCCCAGCTCGCGCGCCACCAAGGCGCCGGCGGCGAGCCGGTCGACACGGCACAACTGCTGGCCGACATCGGACGCCTGGCGTCCGGCGGCGCCGGCGCGGCCCCCGCTGCCGCCGACGCGCCGAAGGCGGCAGCGGCGCCCGCCCCGGCCGCTGCAGCGGTCGCCGCGCCGAACGCCGAGCGCCAGCTCGAGCTCACCGTGGGCCCGCTCGCCGACCCCGGCGTGGCCGACAACCTGCTCGACCTGTTCAAGGAAATCGCCGAACTCGGCCAGATGGAGCCGCTCGATGCGGGCCACAGCGCCGACGGCATGCGCCGCTTCAAGGTCGTGACCAAGAGCAGCGACAGCGATCTGCTGGACTTGTTCACGTTCCACGTGCCGCGCGAATCGATGAAGCTCGGCCCGCTGACTCCGGGCTACGGCTTCCACAAGAACGCCCCCGGCGCACCGGCCGAAGACAAGGACGCCGGCTACGGCTTCTTCGACGATGCACCGGGTGCACCGGCCAACCTGCCACCGGTCACGGCCACCGAAACGTCCGCGCCTGCCGTGGCCAAGGCCGACGCCGTGCGCGCGGCCGCGCCGGCGCGTGGCACCGACAAGAGCACCCCGCTGGAGTCGTCGACGCTGCGTGTGTCGGTCGACAAGGTCGACCAGCTGATCAACCTGGTGGGCGAGCTCGTCATCACACAGGCCATGCTGGCGCAGACCGGCCAGAACATCGACTCGGCGCAGCACCAACAACTGACCGCTGGCCTGGCCGACCTGCAGCGCAACACGCGCGACCTGCAGGAAGCGGTGATGTCGATCCGCATGATTCCGATGTCCGTTGTCTTCAACCGCTACCCGCGCATGCTGCGCGATCTCGCCGGCAAGCTCGGCAAGAAGGTGGAGTTGGTGACGCAGGGCGAAGCCACCGAGCTCGACAAGGGCCTGGTGGAGAAGATCACCGACCCGCTGACGCACCTGGTGCGCAATTCGTGCGACCACGGCATCGAGTCGACCGAAGACCGCGTGGCCAACGGCAAGCCGGCGCACGGCACCATCACGCTGGCGGCGTCGCACCAGGGCGGCAGCATCCTGATCGAGGTGCGCGACGACGGCCGCGGCCTGAACCGCGACAAGCTGATCACGAAGGCCCGCGAACGCGGCATCGACGCACCCGACTCGATGAGCGATGCCGAGGTGTGGAACCTGATCTTCGCGCCCGGCTTCTCCACCGCCGACGTCGTCACCGACGTGTCGGGCCGTGGCGTCGGCATGGACGTGGTGAAGAAGAACATCGCCGCGCTCAACGGCAGCGTGGAGATCGACTCGGCCGAAGGCTACGGCATGAGCGTGAAGGTGCGGCTGCCGCTGACGCTGGCCATCATGGACGGCATGAGCATCGGCGTCGGTGCCGAGTGCTACATCCTGCCGCTGTCGTCGGTGGTCGAGTCGTTCCAGGTCGAGGCCGACACCGTCAAGACGGTGGGCGGCGCCAACCGCGTGGTGCGGGTGCGCGAAGAGTACATGCCGGTGATCGATCTGGAAGGCGTGTTCGAGGTGCCGCGCGACAAGGCCGCCGACGGCAACGGGATCATGGTGATCGTGGAAGCCGAGGGTGGCCGCGTCGCGGTGCTGGTGGACGAATTGCTCGGACAGCAGCAGGTGGTGGTGAAGAACCTGGAGTCCAACTACCGCAAGGTGGCCAACGTGTCGGGCGCCACGATCATGGGCGACGGCCGCGTCGCGCTGATCCTCGATGTCGGTGCCCTGGTGCGCCTGTCGCGCCACTGACATGAAAGCACTCAAGTTGGCGCAACAAGCGGCCGAAACCGAACAGGCCGAGCCGCGCAACGTGTCGCGCGGCGGCCCATCTCATCCAGGAGTACCCCCCATGCAAGGACCTCTCACCGCCGCGCTGCTCGCCGTCGCGCTGGCCGCACCGCTGGCCGCGCACGCGGCCGACAACGCCACCAAGGACGAAGCCGTGTCCATGGTCAAGAAGGGCGTGGCCTTCATCCGCAGCCAGGGCAAGGACAAGGGCTACACCGAGATCAGCACCAAGGGCGGCAAGTTCAGCGACCGCGATCTCTATCTCGTGGTGTACGGCCTCGACGGCACGGTGCATGCGCATGGCGCCAACGAAAAGATGATCGGCAAGAACCTGATCGACCTGAAAGACGTCGACGGCAAGCCGTTCGTCAAGGAACGTGTCGAGCTGGCGCAAAGCAAAGGCATCTTCTGGCAGGACTACAAGTTCACCAACCCTGTGACCAAGAAGATCGAGCCCAAGCAGATGTACTGCGAGAAGCTCGACGACACCGCGGTCTGCGGTGGCATCTACAAGTAAGAAAGAACGACGCGGCCCCCGGCGCTGTCGGCCCCAAGGCACTACGACCGTGAAACTCAAGCACAAACTGATGCTCGGCCCGTGGATCACCGCGGCCATGCTGTTGCTGGCCGTGGGCGCGTGCGCGGGGGTGTTCGGCCACTACAGCCGCGTGAGCAACGCCCAGCAGCACGAGGCGCGGGCCACCGAGTCGACGCTGCAACAGGCGTCCGAGCAGCTGGGCATCGAACTGATCGGGCTGTACCGCACGATGGCGATCATCGATTCGGTCAAGGAGCCCAAGATCAAGGAGCAGCGCGCCCAGCTCGCGCTGCAGACGCAGGCACAGATCCAGCGCGTGACGCAGATCGCCGCCGCGTCCGGCGACCCCGCCGCCACCGCCGCCGCGCAATCGATCGATCAAGCGGCCAAGCGCTTCGTCAAGGCGGCCGACATGGCGCTCGACATGGGCAGCGTCGATGCCAACACCGGCGTCGCGGCGCTGCAGACCGCCGACGCCGAATACAAGCAGCTCGCGATGGCCATCGAGAGCGTGTTCCTGACCGTGCGCGAACACCACCAGTCCGCCGACCAGGGGCTGCGCAGCAAGGCACAGGCGATGACCCTGGCGCTGGCGGCGTTGGCATTGGTCACCGCCGTGATCGCGATCGGTCTGGCGTGGCGCGTGCAGCGCCGCATCCTGGCCGACATGCAGCGTGTCGCCGGCACCGCGTCGCGCGTGGCCGATGGCGTGCTCGATGCGGTCTCGCACGAGCAGCGCAACGACGAGCTCGGCGACGTGCTGCACGCGCAAGCGACGATGGTCGAACGCCTGCGCGGCATGGTGCGCCAGGTGAGCGAAAGCGCCGATTCGATCCGCGTGGCGAGCACCGAAGTCGCCGGCGGCAATGCCGACCTGAGCCAGCGCACGGAACAGGCGGCGGCCAACCTGCAGCGCACGGCCAGCTCGATGACGCAGCTCACCGGCACCGTGCGCCAGAGCGCCGACTCGGCCGCGCAGGCCAACCAGCTCGCCGCCTCGGCCTCCAGCGCCGCGCAGCGCGGCGGCGCGGTGATGCAGCAAGTGGTGTCGAACATGAACGACATCGCCGGCTCCTCCAAGCGCATCGCCGACATCATCGGCACCATCGACGGCATCGCCTTCCAGACCAACATCCTGGCGCTCAACGCCGCGGTCGAAGCCGCACGCGCCGGCGAGCAGGGCCGCGGCTTCGCGGTGGTGGCCGGCGAGGTGCGCAACCTCGCGCAGCGCAGCGCCGAGGCGGCCAAGGAGATCAAGGCGCTGATCGGCGACTCCGTCGACAAGGTGGAGTCCGGCGCCAAGCTGGTGCGCGACGCGGGCGCGACGATGGACGAGATCGTCTCCGGCGTGGCGCGCGTGTCCGACATCATCGGCGAGATCTCCGCCGCCGCCGGCGAGCAGCGCGCCGGCATCGAGCAGGTCAACGGCGCGGTGGGCGAACTCGAGCAGATGACGCAGCAAAACGCCGCGCTGGTGGAGCAGTCCGCCGCCGCCGCCGAGAGCCTGCGCGAGCAGGCCCACAAACTCGCCAACGCCGTCGCCGGCTTCAAGCTCGATGGCCATGCCGGTGCGGCACCGAAGGCGGCGATGAGCGTGCCGACGCCCGGGGCGCACAACGCGAGCGCGGCCTCGGCTGCGACCCCGCGCGCGGCAGCGCCGGCACAGCACGCGGCGCCCGCGCAGGCCGCGATCGAGGCGGCACGCCGACGCGCCCGCAGCACCCAGTCCCCCCCACCGACCGCCAGCGTGCCGGCCCCCAGTGCCGACGTCGAAGGCGAGTGGGAGAGCTTCTAGATCCGCAAGCGCCCTTCAGCGAAGGAAACACCATGGACATGATCAAAGAAGGCCAACACATCGCCCGCCACGAAGGCTCGGCCGACGCCGAGCTGGCTGCGCGCGCCGGCGAATACCTCACCTTCAAGCTGGGCGGCGAGGAGTACGGCATCGACATCCTGCGCGTGCAGGAGATCCGCTCGTACGAGCAACCCACGCGCATCGCCAACGCGCCCGCCTACATCAAGGGCGTGGTCAATCTGCGCGGCGTGATCGTGCCGATCGTCGACCTGCGCGTGCGTCTGGGCTGTGCGGAGGCCCAGTACAACCACTTCACGGTGGTGATCGTGCTCAACGTCAAGGGGCGCGTGGTCGGCGCGGTGGTCGACTCGGTGTCCGACGTGCTCGAGTTGCCTGCCAACGCGATCCGCCCGGCGCCGCCGATGGCCAGCAACGGTGCCGACAACAGCTACCTCACCGGCATCGGCAGCGTTGCCGAGCGCATGCTGATCCTGATGGACATCGAAGCGCTGATGAGCAGCGCCGACATGGGCCTGATGGACGAAGTCGAAGCGGCGCACTGAGATCCCGGCCGCCCGGCGCCC
>DATKJN010000242.1:0-2943 GCA_035543655.1 Burkholderiaceae bacterium
CACGCCGCCTCGGGCGAGGCGAATGCAAACCCGCTCGCGAGCCCATCGGTGCGCGGCTGGTGCTGGCGCGCCTCGAGTCGCCGCCCCACCTCGGCTGCGATGTGCCAATCGGCGCGCGCGTGCCCGGGTGGCGGCACCGCCGCGCGCACCCGCGAAATGCGACGCTCGCGGTTGGTGACGCTGCCTTCCTTTTCACCCCAGGTGCTCGCGGGCAGCAAGAGATCGGCGAATGCGCAGGTGGCCGTGGTGCGGAACGCCTCCTGCACGATCACGAACTCGCAGCGTTCGAACGCCCGCCGCACCATCGACTGATGCGGCATGGACTGCGCCGGATTCGTGCAGGCGATCCACAGCAGCTTGATGGCACCGTCGGCTGCGGCCTCGAACAGTTCGACGGCCGACTTGCCCGCCTGCGAGGGCAGCTCCGGCACGCCCCACAGCGCCGCCATCTCGGCGCGATGTTCGGCATTGCCGAGGTCGCGGTGCGCGGCGAGTTGGTTGGCCAGGGCACCGACCTCGCGACCCCCCATCGCGTTGGGCTGGCCGGTGAGCGAAAACGGGCCGGCGCCCGGCTTGCCGATCTGGCCAGTGAGCAGGTGCAGGTTGATCAGCGCGGCGTTGTTGTGCGTGCCGTTGACGCTCTGGTTCAAACCCTGGCAGTACAGCGACAGCGTCGGCCAGCGTCCGTCGGGCGACTGGGCATCGACGCCACCGAACCAACGTGCCGCCTGCACCAGGTCGCTCTCCGCGATGCCACAGGCCTGAGCCACCGCGCGCGGTGTGTGGTCGCGCACGAGGTCGCGCAGGGCCTCGAACCCTTGCGTGTGCGCCGCGATGTAGGCCGGATCGGTCAAGCCCTCCCACAACAGCAGGTGCGCGATGCCGTGGCACAGCGTGATGTCGGTGCCAGGCTCGATCTGCAGGTGCAGGTCGGCCATCGCCGCGGTTTCGGTGCGACGTGGGTCGACCACGATCCACTTCGTCTCGGGTCGCGCGCGGCGCGCGTCCTCGAGCCGGCGCATCAGGATCGGGTGCGCCCATGCCATGTTGCTGCCGGTGATGAACAGCGTGCGCGCATGATCGAGGTCTTCGTAGCAAGCCGGCGGCGCATCGGCGCCGAGCGTGAGCTTGTAGCCGGCCACCGCCGAGCTCATGCACAGGCGCGAGTTGGTGTCGACGTTGTTGGTGCCGATCAGCGCGCGTGCCAGCTTGTTGAAGACGTAGTAGTCCTCGGTCAGCAGCTGACCCGACAGGTACAGGCCCACGGCGTCGGGGCCGTGGGCCTGCACCGTGCGTGCGATGCGTTCGGCCGCGAGGTCGAGTGCGTCGTCCCACACGATCGGCTGCGGCGCGCCGCCGCGCAGGTAGCGCCGCATCGGCTGCAGCAGCCGCGTTTGCATCGTGACGGGCCTCGACGCGGTGAGGTGCAACGTGCTGCCTTTGCTGCACAGGCGCCCGAAGTTGGCCGGATGCTGCGGATCGCCGCGCACGCCGGTGATCTGGTCATCGTCGCTCTCGATGATGACGCCGCAGCCGACGCCGCAATAGGGACAGGTGGATTTGGTTTCGCGCATGGCGCGAGGCGCTCAGCAGCTCGACTTCGACCGCGGCCCCGCCAGCGGCGCCACGATGTCGAGCGCCTTGTGGGCCAGCTCGTCCGCGTCGAGGTACACCGCATCGCCTTCGACCTTGCACGCGAAGACCACCGCGCAGCCGACATCGGGCGCCTTGGCCTGGCCGTCGACCAGCGAGAGGGTCCAGTTGTGCAAGGGGCACGCCACGCTGTCGCCGAACACGATGCCCTGGCTCAGCGGGCCGCCCTTGTGCGGACAGCGGTCGAGCAGCGCGAACACACGATCGTTCACACCGCGGAACACCGCGACCGCCAGGCCCGACTCGCGCGCGACACGGCGCGCCCCGAGCGGCGGGATGTCGTCGACCTTGCACACCGCTTGCCAGATGACGGATCTGGCGTTCATTGCGCCCCCTTGGCCCGGCCGGCGTTCACGCGGTGACCTCGCTTGCCAGCGGGGCGAACTGCCGCAGATCGACGCTGGCCTTCGCGTGTTCGAACCAAGGGTCGGGCTCGCCGTCGAGCGCGAACTGCAGACGCTGCCACAGCGACTTGCGATTCGCCGCGTCCTCGAGCACCCGCTTCTTCACGTGTTCGATGCCGACACGGCTCACGTAGTGCACGGTGCGTTCGAGATACCAGCCCTCCTCGCGGTACAGCTGCAGGAAGGCACCCGAATACTCCAGCACCTCGGCGGCGGTCTTCACTTTCACGAAGAACTGCGCCACCTCGGTCTTGATGCCACCGTTGCCGGCGATGTAGAGCTCCCAGCCGGAGTCGACGCCGATCACGCCGACATCCTTGATGCCGGCTTCGGCGCAGTTGCGCGGACACCCGCTCACCGCCAGCTTGACCTTGTGCGGCGCGTACATGCGCCACAGCGCGCGCTCGAGATCCTTGCCCATCTGCGTGCTGTCCTGCGTGCCGAAACGGCACCACTCGCTGCCGACACAGGTCTTCACCGTGCGCAGCGCCTTGGCGTAGGCGTGGCCGCTCGGCATGCCGATGTCGCGCCACACGTGCACGAGGTCTTCCTTCTTGACGCCGAGCAGGTCGATGCGCTGGCCGCCGGTGACCTTGACGGTGGGGATCTTGTACTTGTCGACCGCGTCGGCGATGCGGCGCAACTCGTCGGCCGTGGTCTCGCCGCCCCACATGCGCGGCACCACCGAGTAGGTGCCGTCCTTCTGGATGTTGGCGTGGCTGCGCTCGTTGATGAAACGGCTTTGCGGGTCGTCCTTGGCCTCCTTCGGCCAGGTGCTGATCAGGTAGTAGTTGATCGCCGGCCGGCAGGTGGCGCAGCCGTTCGGCGTGCGCCACTCGAGAAACTTCATCGTGTCGGCGATCGACAGGACCTTGTGCTCGCGGAT
>DATKJN010000243.1:0-4461 GCA_035543655.1 Burkholderiaceae bacterium
GCGCAAGCCGCGGCCACTTCGCCGACGCTGTGGCCGATGCCGGCTTGCGGCTGCACGCCGAGCGATTGCCACCAACGGGCCAGCGCAACTTCGAGTGCGAACAACGCAGGCTGCGTGTAGCCGGTTTGATCCAACGGCGAGCCGGGGTCGTCGAGCGCAAACAGCACGTCGAGCAGCGGCCGTTGCAGGCGCGGTGCGAGGCGCGCCGCGATGTCGTCGAGCGTCGCGCGAAACGCGGGCGCGGCCTCGTACAACGCGCGTCCCATGCCGGCGTATTGCGAACCCTGTCCGGTGAACAAAAACGCGATGCGCGGCGGGTCCCGACGCCGCACATGGGCCGTGCGCAACAGCTCCTCGGGGTCTTCGTTGCCGACCGCACCGTCGCCACGGGCCAAACGCTCGAGGCCGCGGCGCAGGTCCTGCAGGCTGTGCACGAGCAGCGTGGCCCTGTGTGCGAAGCGATGGGCGCGGCCGACATTGGCGGTGTGAACGTAGTCCGCCAGCTGGTCTTCGCGCAACGCCTGCACGCCGTCCAGGTGGCGCTGCGCCAGTGTCACCAGCGCCGTGCGATCGGGCGCCGACAGCGCCAGCAGCCACGCCCGGCGCGTGGTGTGCGGCGGTGTCGCCGACGCGGGGGGCGCTTCTTCGATGACCACGTGCGCGTTGGTTCCGGAGAAGCCGAAGCTGCTCACGCCGCCGATGCGCCGCCCGTCGATCGGCGCCCACGGTTCGGCCTGCACCGGCACCGAAAACGGCAGGTCGCTCCACGCGATGTGCGGGCTGGGTTGCTGGAAGTGCAGGTGCGGCGGGATCGTGCGTTGATCGAGCGCCAGCACGAGCTTGATCAGGCCGCTGATCCCCGACGCAGCTTCCAGGTGCCCGATGTTGGTCTTGACCGAACCGATCCGCAGCGCCGGCGCGCCGGCGCGCTCGGAGAACACCGCGCCCAACGCATGAACCTCCAGCGGATCGCCGAGTTGGGTCCCGGTGCCGTGCGTTTCGATGTAGCCCACCTGCCGGGGCTCGATCTGCGCGCGCGCCAGCGCCGCGCGCACCACCGCCTCTTGCGCCGGACCGTTCGGTGCAGTCAGGCCGCTGCTCGGACCGTCTTGGTTGACCGCGCTGCCCCGGACCACCGCCAGGATGCGATCGCCATCGGCCTGCGCGTCCTCGAGGCGCTTGAGCACCACGATGCCGCAACCTTCGCCGCGACTGAAGCCGTCGGCTGCGGCATCGAATGTCTTGCAGCGACCGTCGGGCGCCAGCATGCGCGAGTGCGACAGCGCGATGTACAGGTCCGGCGCCAGGATGAGATTCACCCCGCCGGCGAGCGCCATGCGCGATTCGCCGCGTTGGAGCGATTGGCACGCCTGGTGCACGGCCACCAGCGACGACGAGCAGGCGGTGTCGATCGACAGGCTGGGTCCCTGCAACCCCAGCAGGTACGACAGCCGGCCCGACGCGATGCTGTGCGCCATGCCCGACGTGAAGTGCGCGTCCAGCAGCGAGCGGTCGCCGCTTTGCAGCTGCAGGTGCGCATAGTCGCTGCCGCACACGCCGATGAAGACACCGGTGGCCGAATGCTCCAGCCGGTCGGGCGCCTGGCCGGCATGCTCCAACGCCTCCCAGGCCACTTCGAGCAGAAGCCGCTGCTGTGGGTCCATGCCCTGCGCTTCGCGCGGCGAGATGCCGAAGAAGCCGGCATCGAACGTGTCGACCGGCTCCTGCAGAAAGCCACCCCGGCGGGTGACGATGCGGCCCGGCTCGGCGGGATCGGGGTGGTGCAGCGCCGCCGCGTCCCAGCGTTGCGGCGGCACCTCGCAGGTGGCATCGACACCGTTGCGCATCAAGCGCCAGAAACTGGCCGGATCGACGCCACCGCCCGGCACGCGGCAGCCGATGCCGATGATGGCGATGGCCTCGTCGCGCCGGCGTTGTTCGTGGGCGGCGCGCGCTTCCGCCTGCGCCGCCGCCAGCCGCGCCCGCGTGTCCTCCAGCGCCAGGAAGGCGCGCTGCAGCGGCGTGAGTGCGGCTGGTGGATCGGTCGGCCGCGACGGAGGCTGGGTCATCGCGGCGCCGGATCGGTCAAACGCGCGGCCAGCAAGGCTTCGATCTGCGCGTCGCTCAAGGCAGCCACTTGCGCGGCGCCCAGCGGCGCAGGCTCGCCACCGGTGGCGACGGTGGGGCGCTCGGTTGTCGGGGTCGCGGGCTGTGCGATGCGCTGCTCGAGGTACCGTGCCAACGCGTCGATGGTGGGGTGATCGAACATCAGCGTGGCCGGCAGCGCCTTGTCGAATGCCAAGTCGGTGCTGAGGCGATTGCGCAGCTGCACCGCCATCAGCGAATCGAAGCCCAGGTCCTTCAGGCGCTGCTGGCGCGACGGTGCCTGATCGGGCGCCAGTTTCATCGCCTGCATCACCCGCTCGCGCACGACATCGCACAACAGATCCAGCCGCTCCGACGGCAGGGCACCCTCGACACGGCGGCGCAAAGCCTGCGGGTCGAGTTCAACGGCCGCCACCGACGCGCCGGCGGCGGCGGCAGCGGTGTCGAGGCCGGAATGAGCGATCGGCGACTCCGGCACGCCACCCGCGCGCGCCAGCAGCACGTGCTGGCCGAGGTCGGCGGCCACGCTGCCTTCGCGCGGCCACGCCTGCGCTTCCTCGAAGCCGGATTCATGCAGCAGGCGCAACCACGTGGGTGCATCCAGCAGCGGATGGTCGCGGCGCAGGTCATCGTCGGCAAAGTGCTGCCAACCTTCGATCAGGCCGGTGGTGACGTCGAACCACGGCAGGTGCGTGGTCGATTCGATCAGCAGCAGCGTGCCGCCCGGTGCGGTCAGCGCGCGCAACCGCGCCAATGCGCCGCGCAGATCGCGCGCGGCGTGCACCGCATTCGATGCCAGCACGAGATCGAACTGCTTGCCGCCGAGGCCTTGTGCATCGAGGTCACCCTGGAGATCCAGCGTGGCGAAGGCGAGTGCCCGGCCGTGGCTCTGACCGAACTCTGCGGTCGCCCGCTCGAAGAAGAACGTCGACACATCGGTGAACAGATACTGGCGCAGCGATTCCGCGGGCAATGCGGCCAGCACGGCCGCCGTGGTGCCGCCGGTGCCGGCGCCGGCTTCGAGCACCGACAGCCGCGCGCCGGGTCGCGCCGCCACCAGCGCGCGCACCGCCGCCGCGGCCAAGCCGTTGACATAGCGCATCGTCGACGAGCGCCGGTACAGGCCATCGGCCAGCGTGAACTCGCCACCGGGGAACAAGGTCTCCAGCGGGCTGGTCTCGCCGCGCAGCACGCTGCCGAGCAGGCGGCCGCAGTGCAACACATAGTCGAGCAGCGGCTGGTTGTCGGCCAGCGCGCGCCGCACCTCGGCGGTCGCCTGCTCGAGCGCCGGATCCGCCAGCGGCGTCAGGCAACTGAAACGGCCATCGGCTTCGGCGCGCAACGCACCGGCCGAGGCGAGCGATTGCAGCCAGCGTGCCAGCAGGTGGTGGTAGCTCGCCGGTGCGCCGAGCCGAGCCGCGACCTCGGCGGCACTGTGCGATGCGCCAGGTTGCCCATACAGTCCCGCAGCGCGCAACACCGTGGCTGCATGCGCCCGCGTCCAGTCGGCCAGCGCGGCCCAGCGCGCGCCTTGGCCATCGAGCCGGGTGTCGATCGGCGCGCGATCGGCTTCGTGCGCCAGCGCCGCTGTCATGCTGCGCCACGTGTGCGCCGCGCCCTCACCTCGCTCGGCGGGCGAACTCAGAGCCCAGAAGCGCCGGCGCTGGAATGGATAGAGCGGCAGGTCGACGGGGCGGTGCGGGCCCCCGGCTTCGAAGCCGGCCCAGTCGACCGGGGCGCCGGCGGCGTAGAGGGTCTGCAGGCTCTCCAGCATCACCGACCAGTCGTCCTCGTCACGCTGCAGCGATGGCAACAAGGTCGCCCCATCAGGCGGCAAACAGGCCGCGGCCATGCCCAACAGCACCGGATGCGGACCGATCTCGACGAAGTGGGTGACGCCCAGGCCGTGCAGCGTGCGCACGCCGTCATCGAATCGCACGGGCTGGCGCAGGTGGTTGCGCCAGTAGCGTGCGCCGCTGAGCAGTGCGGAATCGGCGACGCCGCCGCTGGTGTTCGAGATCAGCGTGACTTGGGGCGGCGCATGTCGCACACCGGCAATCGCGCGTTCGAAGCCATCGAGCGCCGGCTCCATCAGCGCCGAGTGCGAGGCATAGGCCACGCGCAACCGAGAGACGCGCACGCCGCGCGCTTCGGCGCCGCGCACCAGCGCTTCGACCTCACCGGCCGCGCCGCTGACCACCACTTGTTCGGGTGCGTTGTAGGCGCCGATGGTGGCGCTGCTGCCCGCCCGGGCGATGTGCTGCGCGACCACCGCGGCCGGCTCGAACAACACGGCCATGGCACCGGGCACCTGCAGCGCATCGACCTGTCGGGTGCGCTCGACCACGATGTGCA
>DATKJN010000244.1:0-7239 GCA_035543655.1 Burkholderiaceae bacterium
TGTCGGCCACCAACCCGCGGCGCGCAACCAACTGGAACCTGTTGTTCGCATTGCTCGGCTTCGTCGTGTACTACAACCTCGTCAACCTGTCGCAGGCCTGGGTGTCTGGCGGCAAGCTGGGCTTCGGTCCGGCGATGAGCGCGGTGCACGGCGGCGCTTTCGTGCTGGCGATCACACTGATCTGGTGGCGCGACCACGGCACGGTGTGGCGCCGGCTGCGGCGCATGCGAAGCACCCCCGCTGCCGCATGAGGACAGTCCGTCGCCTGCTGTACCGCGACATCATCTGGTCGGTGGTGTTCGTGTCGGTGGCGTTTCTGTCGCTGTTCTATTTCATCGACTTCGTCGACGAACTCGAGGGGATCGGCCGCAACAACTACACCGCCTTGCACGCCGCCGCGTCGGCCGCGCTCGAATTGCCGGGACACTTCTACGAGCTGGCGCCGATCTGCGTGCTGATCGGCACCATCTATTCGATGGCGCGCTTGGCGCAATCCTCGGAGTACACCATCCTGCGCACCGGCGGCCTGGGCCCGGTGCGCGCGTTGAGCCTGCTGGCGGCGCTGGGCCTGTTCTTCGGCGCCATCACGTTCCTCATCGGCGACTATGTCGCGCCGCTGTCCGAACGCGAGGCGGTGCTCCTGAAGGCGTCGTTCCGCGGCGGCCTGCAACTCGGCCGCGGCGGCGCGTGGCTGAAGGAACGCCGCACCGGTCCCGAGGGCGAGCGTTCCATCTCGGTCAATGTGCAGCGCACCGCCTCTGACGCCGAACTGCAAGGCATTCGCATCTACGAGCTCGACACCGACGGCCGCCTGCGCACACGCATCGAAGCAAAGTCCGGACGCGTCGATGCCGAGTCGGTGTGGCTGCTGCAAGGCGTGGAGCGCACCGACTGGCCGACGCCCGAGCAGGCGGCGCAAGGGGCCGCTGTCGCCGTGCAGCGTCCGGCGACCATGCAGTGGCCGAGTTCGCTGTCAGCGGCGGTGGTGGCCGCCGCTGTGCTCCCGGTGAGCACGATGTCCACGGTGGAGCTGTACCGGTACAGCGCGCACCTCGGCGACCAGGAGCAGGCGTCGCAGCGCCACGAGATCCAGTTCTGGAAGAAGGCGCTCTATCCGTTCGCCTGCCTGGTCATGGTGGCGCTGGCGCTGCCCTTTGCCTATTTGCACGCGCGCGCCGGCGGCGTGAGCCTGAAGGTGTTCGGCGGCATCATGCTTGGCATCAGCTTCGTGCTGCTCAACAACGTGTCGGGCCACCTCGGCATGCTGCGCGACTGGGCACCCTGGGTGGCCGCCGCCGCGCCGGGCATGGTGTACCTGGCGATGTCGCTGGCGGCGTTCACCTGGCTGGTGCGGTTTCGATGAGCGACGCGCCAACCGGCCTGATCCTGTTTGCGCATGGCGCGCGCGATGCCGCGTGGGCGGCGCCGTTCGAGGCCGTGGCCGCGCGCCTGCGGGCGCAGCGCCCGGCCTGGCTCGTGGCACTGGCCTACCTGGAGCTGATGGCGCCCGACCTGCCCCTGGCCGCCGCCACCCTGGTGCAGGCCGGTTGCCATCGCATCCACATCGTGCCGATGTTCCTCGGCAGCGGCGGCCACGTGCGGCGCGATCTGCCGGCGCTGGTGCAGCAGCTGCGCGACCAGCACACCAGCGTGCAATGGTCCCTGCACGCGGCGATCGGCGAGCACCCCGACGTGATCGAGGCCATGGCCATGGCGGCTCTCGACAACACCGACTGATCCACCGCACAGCCCATGAACCTGCATCAGTTTCGTTTCGTGCAAGAGGCCGCACGCCGCAACCTGAATCTCACCGAGACCGCGAAGGCGCTCTACACGTCGCAGCCCGGCATCAGCAAGGCCATCATCGAGCTGGAGGAAGAGCTCGGCGTCGAAATCTTCGCGCGCCACGGCAAGCGCCTGCGTCGCATCACCGAGCCCGGCCAGCTGGTGCTGAAGTCGGTGGAAGTGATCATGCGCGAGGTTGCCAACCTCAAGCGCATCGGCGAGGAGTATTCCAAGCAAGACACCGGCACGCTGTCGATCGCCACCACGCACACGCAGGCGCGCTACTTCCTGCCCGGGCCGGTGGCCGCGTTGCGCAAGCGTTATCCCAAGGTGCAGGTGGTGCTGCATCAAGGCACGCCGGCGCAGGTGGCGCGCATGCTGCAGGACGACTCCGCCGAGATCGGACTGGCCACCGAATCGCTCGCCGACGTCGACGATCTCGTCACGCTGCCCTGCTACGAATGGCAACACGTGGTGGTGGTGCCTGCGTCCCATCCGTTGGCCGAGGTGGAGCGTCCGACGCTGGAGCAACTCGTCCACGAGCCGCTGATCACCTACCACCCCACCTTCACCGGCCGCACGCGCATCGATTCCGCCTTTGCGCGCGTCCACCTGAAGCCGATGGTGGCGCTCGAGGCGATCGATTCCGACGTGATCAAGACCTACGTGCGCCTGGGCATGGGCGTGGGGATCGTCGCCGAGATGGCCGTGCGCGACGATCCACCGGGCAGCGACCTGGTGTGGAAACCCGCTGGCCACTTGTTCGGCAGCAATCTGACGCGCGTGGCGTTCAAGCGCGGCGCCTACTTGCGACAGTTCGTGCTGAGCTTCGCCGAGTTGTTGTCCGACCGCCTGACGAGACCGCTGATCCAGCGGGCCATGAACGGCGACGGCGTCGACTACGATCTATAGCATTGAAACGCCCGCTTCCGATCCGATGAACGCCGTCGCTGCCCGCACCCCAAGCATCACCAGCCGCCTGCCGCAGGTCGGCACCACGATCTTCACTGTGATGTCGGCGTTGGCCACGCAGCACAAGGCCGTGAACCTGGGCCAAGGCTTTCCGGACTTCGATTGCGATCCCGCGCTGCTCGACGCCGTGAACAACGCGATGCGTTCGGGCTTGAACCAGTACCCGCCGATGGCCGGCGTGCCGGTGCTGCGCGAAGCGATCGCACGCAAGATCCACACGCTGTATGGCCGCGGCTACGACCCGGGCGACGAGATCACGGTCACCGCGGGGGCGACGCAGGCCATCCTGACCGCGATCCTGTGCGCGGTGCACCCGGGCGACGAAGTGATCGTGCTGGAGCCCAACTACGACAGCTATGTGCCCAACATCGAGTTGGCCGGCGGGCACGTGGTGCGCGTCGCGCTCACCGCGGGCGCGTTTCGCCCCGACTTCCAGGCCATTGCCGCTGCGATCACGCCGCGCACGCGCGCGATCCTGGTCAACACGCCGCACAACCCGAGCGCGACCGTGTGGACGCGCGACGACCTCGACGCTCTGGCCGCGCTGCTGCGGCCGACCGACATCCTGCTGATTGCCGACGAGGTGTACGAGCACATGGTGTTCGACGGTGTGGCGCACGCCAGCGCCTCCGGCCATCCGGAACTTGCCGCGCGCGCATTCGTGGTGTCGAGCTTCGGCAAGACGTACCACGTGACCGGTTGGAAAGTCGGCTACGTGGCCGCGCCCAAGCCGTTGACCGCGGAGTTTCGCAAGGTGCACCAGTTCAACGTGTTCACGGTCAACACCCCGGTGCAACACGGCCTTGCGCAGTACATGAGCGACCCCAAGCCGTATGTCGAGTTGAGCGCGTTTTACCAGCGCAAGCGCGACCTGTTTCGCGCCGGGCTGGCAAAGACCCGCCTCAAGCTGCTGCCGAGCCAAGGCAGCTACTTTCAATGCGTGGACTACTCGGCGGTGAGCGATCGCAGCGAGGAAGACTTCTGCCGCTGGCTGACCACCGACCTCGGCGTGGCGGCCATCCCGCTGTCGGCGTTCTACGACGACGGGCGCAACCAGAAGCTGGCGCGTTTTTGCTTTGCCAAGCGCGACGAAACCTTGAACACCGCGCTCGATCGCCTGGCGCGCCTGTAGCGCGACTTCAGCGCTTGGGTTTGGGCTCGGGCGGCGGTGGCAGGTCGGCGAAGTCGCTGCGCTGATCCGGGTTGCGCAGCTCGATGTCGTCGCGGCGGAACACCACGGTATCGTCCATCGGCAACGGCTTGGTCGGGTCGAGATCGACTGGGCTGTGCGAGCCTGACGGCCGATCGTCGAATTCCACCGGAGCCGATGGGCGCAGCACCTCGATCGGCGGATCGGTGGCGCGACTCAATTCGGCCAGCCCCGTGGCCGACGTGAACAGGTGCGGCCGCGCGGTGGTGGGCTCGAACGTGCCCATCTCGGTGAGCGGCAGCAGCACATCGATCGATGTCGGCGGCCCGCCCTGGTGATCGAGCAGGTCGCGGGCCATCGAATACAGGAACAGCACCTCGCGGTAGGCCGGCAACTCGAACAGTTCGCCGCCATCGCGACGGAACATCAGCGCCTCCAGCTCGGCCATGGCATCGAGCGGGGTCGGCCAGGCCAGCTGCAGGCGCTGCACGATGCCGGGGTATTCGTCGAGCGAGCGGCCGTGCTGCAGGTCGGAATCCCAATCCGGTGCGTAGGCATTGAAGCGGTGATTGAAGCGCTCGCGCGTGCGTTCATACGACTCGCGGTCGCCCAGCCGGCGGTAGATCTCCAGCAGCTTCAGATACGGCAGCGGGCTGGTGCCGCCGGTGGCGCGGATGTGGCCGATCAGCAGGTCGATGGCCGCGTCGTCCTGGCCCAGCACGACAAAGAACTCGGCCTGCTGCTCGAGGTCGATCAACTCCTCGATCGACACGTCGCGCGCTTCCTGCTGCGAAGTAAACAGCGAATCACGGAATGCGGGGCTTTGCGTGCGCCCCGGAGGTGCCTTGGTGACCGGCGGTGGCACCGGCGTCACCGCCGGCCGAGTCGGCGGCGAATTCGGTGCCATGTGCGGCGGCAGCGTCATCGGGTGCAGCGTGGGCGGGTTGACCGGTGGCTGCTTGGTGTTGGCCGCTTGCCTCGACGCGGCCCACCACTGCGCCTGCTGTTCGCGCTGCAGGCGGCGCATGCGCAGCCACAGCCAAAGCGCCAATCCAGCCAGCAGCGCCATGCCGGCCCCGAGCCAGGGCGCGAGCCTGCCGGTGGTTTCGGCGCGTGCCAGCTGCGCGCGCAAGGTCAGCATCTGGTCGCGGTCGCGTTCGATGTCGGCGCGCAGCTTGGCCACGCCTTCTTCGATCTGGCGCATGCGATCGGCCGCCAGGGCCGCATTGGTTTGCGCAACGCTGGCGGCTTGTTCGGCAACTGCGGCGCTGGCGGCCATCGCGGCGACGCGCATTTGCGCCTCTTGCAACGCCACCGCGGCAGAAGCGGCCGGGCCGGGGCGCATCGGTTCCACCGCGTCGAGTTGCAGGCGGGGACCCGCGGGTTGCGCCGGCGTGCTCGGCCGCGCGGCCGGCGCCAACCCGCGTGTGGTCGGCGCCGCCGCCGTGGTGCTGACAGAGGGTGCGGTCGCCGGCGGACGGGCGGCGCGACGCACGGGCGCCGATGCCGTCGCCGCGGGGCGCACCGGTGGCGCGGCGCGGGGCGCGGCCGGGCGTGGCGGCGCGGCGTTGCTGTCGCTGCTGGGCGCGGCGGCCGCCGTGGCCTCAGCGCGCGGTGCTTGCGCCGCGGGCTCTGTGCGTGGTGCGGGAGCGGCCGCCGCGGGCGGCGTGGTGTTGGCCACCGCAGGAGGCGGGGCGGGCTCGGGTGCGGCGGCCACGGTGACCAGCGGCGGATCGGCCAGCACGGTGAAGCGCCGCTCGAGCCGGTTGCCACAACCCAGGCCGATGGTGATCGTGACGAACGGCTCTTCGATCGCCGTGGTCGACGTGATCCGCACGATGCGCTCCTCCGGCACCGGGCCGGGTTCGATCTGGATGCGCAGCGTCGATGGTGCGACGCGTTGGTCCCCTTGCATCACGTCGGCCGTGACACACGGCGAGGTGAGTGTCTCGTCGCTGGCGACGTTGACCGCGACGGCGAAGTTCAGCGGGGCGCCCAGCGTCACCTGGGCCGGCGCGCGCACGATGCCCAGCGCATGGGCACCGCCGCAAGCCGCGCCCGTCAGACCGGCCGCCAGGATGATGCTGCGAGCACTCATGCAGGAGGAGCCGTCGCGTCTGACCGGGAGCAATGCATCAGGTTTTGTACCGCGCGGCACTCTAGCATGAAGGTCTCGCATTCCCTGGCACGGCCGAGGCAGGGAAGACCTGCGTGAGAGAATGTTCGCGCTCCTGTGTCACGACGCACAGGATCGATGAAGCGCCATGCCTTCCGAGTTGCTCACCGATCGACGCGGCCACACGCTGGTCCTCACCATCAGCGATCCGGCCACGCGCAACACCCTGTCGCCGCAGGTCTACGCCGCCGCCGTCGAGGTGCTGAGCGCATTCGATTCAGACCCCGAACTGCGCTGCGTGATTCTGCGCGGCGAGGGTGCGCACTTTTGTGCCGGCGGCGACCTCAACCGGCTGGCCGCATCGCGGGCGGGGCCGATCGACGCCGTGCGCAGCGGCATCGATCGGTTCCACACCTTCGTGCAGGCCATCCGGGAGTTCCCGAAGCCGGTGATCGCCGCAGTCGAAGGCCATGCCGCCGGCGGCGGATGCTCACTCGCGCTGGCGTGCGACCTGGTCATTGCCGCGGAAAGTGCGCGTTTCACGATGTCGTATGGGCACGCCGGCCTGTCGCCCGACGGCGGTGGCACCTGGCACTTGGCGCAGGCCCTGCCGCGTGCGTTGGTGCTGCAATTGTTGTGGCTGCCTGAGCCGATGACCGCGCAGCAATGGCACATGCTGGGCTTGGTGAACGCCGTGGTGCCCGACGGTCAGGCGCTGACCGAGGCGCTGGCCTGGGCGGAGCGTTTGAGCCAGACCGCCAGCAACGCGGTGGCGAGCGTGAAGGCGTTGGTCGAGCACGCGCCTTCGCGCACCATGCGCGACCAGCTCGATGCCGAGCGTGAGCAGTTCGCGTCCAATCTGCAGCACGACAACGCTGCCGAAGGGCTGCGCGCATTCTTCGAGAAGCGCAAGCCGCGTTTCTCGTGACGCGGCCGCCGAGGTCCGGCGACTACTGGTCGTAACCGGGAAACGTGCGCTCCAGGCGGCGCAGCAGGCCCGGCCACACCAGAGCACTGCCCTGCCCCTTGGTCGCCTGCTCGGCCATCTGCTTGGCGCCGGCGATGATCGGCTTGCCGATCGGGATCAGTTCTCCGCCGCCGGCCTGCGCCCTGACCTGGATCGTGCAGGTGGCTTCGAACAAGTACATCGCCTGCCAGGCCTCGGCCACCGTCGCACCCACCGTCAGCAGACCGTGGTTGCGCAGCATCAGGTACT
>DATKJN010000245.1:0-2164 GCA_035543655.1 Burkholderiaceae bacterium
CGGATCTCCTGCGTGACGTCGGGCGCGATCATCACGTCGATCGGGTTGCCCACCGCGTAGACGCCGATGAACACCAGCGCCGAAATGACCATCATCACCACGCAGGCCTGCAGCAGGCGCTGGATGACGAAGGCGAGCACGCGTTCAGTCCCAGTCGGAGGCGATGATCTGGCGGGTCTCCGCCACCGCGATGTCCCAGACGGCTTGCATGTCGGCGTCGGAGCGCTGGTACAGGCCGCCGAAGTTGCCGTCGCCGATCAGCGCCTTCTTGGCACCCGGGTCGCTGCGCTGGTAGCGCGCCATGTCGATCATCGGCTTTTGCGCGCTGGGCACCGGGGCGTGGGCCAAGCGCGTCCAGGCAAAGTTCTCCATCCACGAGGCGTGCGACGCGAGCGGATCGATCTCGTTGACTTTGGCCATCGTGCGCGGCGCGGCCCACCAGTTGTGCCACTTGACCTGCACGCAACGGTTGCGGTCGAGCCACTCCAGGATGGCGCCATGCGCCGGCCCGTTGCCGCCATGCCCGTTGACGAACACGATCTGCTTGAAGCCCGTGCGCACCATGCTGTCGAGCACGTCGCAGACCAGCGCACACAGCGTCGACAGGCGCAGCGACACGGTGCCGGCATAGTCGACGAAACTCGGCGTGAAGCCGTAGGCGATCACCGGGTACACCGGCACGCTGATCGGCGCGGCCGCTTCCACTGCGACGCGTTCGGACAGGATCGCGTCGACGCACAGGCTCAGGTAGCCGTGCTGTTCGGTCGAGCCGATCGGCACCACGGCGCGGCGGTCGCCCTGCACATGGCGCTCCACCTGCATCCAGTTCATGTCGGCAATGCGAATGGCGTGCTCCTTATGCCTCGTGAGGCGGCTCGCCCGGCGGCAGCTCTTGCGCCGGGCTGTCGAACATGGCCAGCACCACCTTGGCCATCAGCACCGACAGCGTCTCCCGCTCCACCAAGCTCAGCGGCGCCAGCATCTCGGCCTCGAGCGCGATGAAACGCGGCAGGGCCTCGTCGAGCACGGCGCGGCCCTTGCGGGTCAGCGTGAGGTTCTGCTGGCGCCGGTCGGTTTCACCGGCGCTGCGCTTGATCAGGCCGAGCTTGGCGATCCGGTTGACGGCGCGGCTGAGCGTGTTCTTGGGGAATGCGGTGGAGGCCGCGATCTCGCTGGCGGTCACGCCGTCGACCAGGCCCAGGCTGTAGATGACCACGAACTCGGCCCGCGCCAGGCCGAAGCGCTTTTCCACCCAGCCGTAGAGCGGCGTGTTGTAGCGCAGCCCGAGGTAGTTGAAGCGCGCGGCAAAGCCGCAGGGGTTGCGCCACAGCCGCGCGTGGGTGAAGGCGTCGAGCCGGTGGCGCCCGAGCATCTGCGCGCCGGCACCGGACTGGGGAGCACCGGGCGGGCCGCGCGTGATGTTCAGAGTTGGTTCCAGATCGCACCACTTTGGTTGCGTGTGCGCGGATGCTAGCGGCTTCGCGTCGATCTCGCATTGGTTCCAATAGGTATTGACGAGGGTGGGCTCGCGACATCAAATGCAGCCCACCAAGGCTGCGGAGTGTGCCGCGCCAGGCTCAGGAGGGTTCGACATGCGTTCTCTTTTTGCGGGTGTGTTCTGCACCACCGTGCTGTGTGCCTCTGCGCTGGCGCAGACCCTCACCATCGGAGTGCGCGGTGGGCCCGACTCGATCGACCCGCACTTCACGGCCACCGGCACCCATGCCGAGGCGCTCAAGCATGTGTATGACACCCTGGTCTGGTCGGGCGACGGCCTCGAGCTCGAGCCGCGGCTGGCCGAAAGCTGGCGCGCGATCAACGACACCACGTGGGAGTTCAAGCTGCGCCGCGGCGTGAAATTCCATGACGGCTCCGACTTCACCGCGGAGGACGTCAAGTTCTCGATCGAGCGCATCCCCACCGTGGCCGGCCCGAACCCGACCACGATCTACGTGCGCCGCGTCAAGGAAACCAAGGTCATCGACCCGCTGACGGTGCATGTCATCACCGACGGCGCGGCGCCCACGCTGCCCAACGACTTCATCCGCCTGTTCATCGTGTCGGCCAAGGCCGCGGCGGGCCTGACCAAGGAGAGCGCCAACGAGGCCTTCAACTCGGGCAAGGCGGCCGTCGGCACCGGCCCCTACAAGTACGTGTCGTGGCA
>DATKJN010000246.1:0-2459 GCA_035543655.1 Burkholderiaceae bacterium
AGCTGGCCGTCTTCGGTCACACCCACCGGCCTGGGTTCACCACCAGCCACGATGCGTCACCTCCTGCTCGACCTGCGACCACACCGCGTGCAGGCTGCCGCGCGCATCGATGCGCGCGAAACGCGCCGGGTTCTCGGCGCAGCGTCTGGCATAGCCGTCGCGCACGCGCTGGAAAAAAGCTTCGTCTTCGCGTTCGAGTCGATCGGGGGCGCGCGCGGCGGCGCGCCGCGCGGCCGCCTCGATCGGCTCCACGTCGAACCACAGCGTCAGGTCGGGCGTGCGTGTGCCCTGCACCCAGCGTTCGAGCTGTTGCAGCACCGACCATTCGAAGCCGCGGCCCGCGCCCTGGTAGGCGAAAGTCGCGTCGGTGAAGCGGTCGCACAGGACGGTTTGGCCTTGTGCCAGCGCGGGTTCGATGCGTTGATTCAGGTGATCGCGGCGAGCGGCAAACACCAGCAAAGCCTCGGTCAACGCGTCCATCTGGTCGTGGAGAAACAGTTCGCGCACGCGCTCCGCCAGCGGCGTGCCGCCCGGCTCTCGAGTCACTTCCACTGTCTGACCGCGGGCACGCAGCCAGCGCGCGAGCGACTCGATGTGCGAGCTCTTGCCCGCGCCGTCGATACCTTCGAACGTGACGAAGCGCCCGGTCACCGTCCACCTCGCTGGTATTGATTGACCGCGCGGTTGTGATCGAGCAGCGATTCGCTGAACACGCTGCTGCCGTCGCCGCGCGCCACGAAGTACAGCGCTTTCGTGCGCTCCGGATTCACCGCGGCCTTGAGCGAGGCCAGGCTGGGCATCGCGATCGGCGTGGGCGGCAGGCCCGAGCGCGTGTAGGTGTTGAACGGACCGTCGCTGAGCAGATCGCGTTTGCGCAGGTTGCCGTCGAAGGCTTCGCCGAGTCCATAGATGACCGAAGGGTCCGTCTGCAGCGGCATGCCCACGCGCAGCCGGTTGGTGAACACGCCGGCGATCTGCGCACGATCGCTGGCCTTGCCGGTCTCCTTCTCGACGATCGAAGCAAGGATCAGGGCCTCGTTGGGCGTGCGCAGCGGCAGTTCACCGACGCGCGCTTCCCAGGCCGCATTCAGGTGGCGCTGCATCGTTTCGTACGCGCGCTTGAGCACGGTGAGGTCGCTGACGCCGCGGCTGTACAGGTAGGTGTCTGGGAAGAAGCGCCCTTCGCCCGCCACGCCGTCGGCGCCGACCGCCGACATCAGTTGCGCGTCGCTCATGCCAGCGCTCGCCGGCTTCAGGTGAGGAGCGCGCGCGAGCTCGGCGCGGAACTGCTTCAATGTCCAGCCTTCGAGGAGGCGCACGCGTTCGAACGCTTCATCACCTTGCACCATCTTCGCCAGCAGCTGGCGCGGCGAGACTTCGGGGCCAACGACATAACTGCCGGCACGGATCCGGCGCGCGTCGCCCGACCAGCGGAACCATTCATACAGCAGGCGCGGTGGCACCTGAATGCCGGCACGCACCCAGGCGGCGGCCACCTCGCGAGGATTGACACCGGGCTCGATCGAGAGCTCCACGGTGTTCGCGGCGAGCGGCAACGGCTGATCGAGCCAACGCCACAGCCACGCCGCGGTGCCCGCGACCGCGAGCACCAGCAAAAGGATCAACCAACGCAATATCCTCATCGCGCACGTCGCGCACGGATGCGCCGAGTCCCTGCTGTGTCTGCGCCCATGAGGCCCGATGATAATTGGCACTTATGAGCACACCTGTGGCCGATTCCACCGCTGACGGAGGCCTGCGCCTGACCGATTGGGCATTGCTGCGCGCGCGCGGCGCCGATGCCGCCATGTTTTTGCAGAGCCAGCTCACGCAAGACGTGCTCGGTCTGCAGCGCGACCAGGTGCGGCTGAGCGGCTACTGCTCGCCGAAGGGTCGTTTGCTGGCGAGCCTGTGGGTGTGGCACATGGACGACGACACGTTCGGACTGCTGTGCAGCGCCGACCTCGCGGCGCCTCTGTTGAAGCGGCTGTCGATGTACGTCCTGCGCGCCAAATGCAAGATCGACGATGCCTCGGCCGAATGGGCGCTGTGGGGGTTGGTGGGACCCTCGGCGCGGCAATGGCTCGGTGCCGCGGCGGTGCCACCCGGGCGCGCGGCGCAACATGCAGGTGGGTGGGTGCTTGGCCTGCGGCCCGCCGAAGGTCATGCGCGCCACCTGCTCGTGCAGCCGGCGGCGGCGGCAGCTCCCGAGTTGCCTGCGCTGGATGGAATGGCCTGGCAGCGGCTCGAGGTGACGAGCGGCGTGCCGCGCATCACTGCAGCCACGGTGGAACAGTTCGTGCCGCAGATGATCAATTTCGAACGCGTCGGGGGCGTGGACTTTCAAAAGGGCTGCTACCCCGGCCAGGAAGTGGTGGCGCGCAGCCAGTATCGCGGCACGTTGAAACGGCGCATGCATCTGTTTGCGACAGACAGTGCCGCGCATCCAGGGCAAGAGG
>DATKJN010000247.1:0-2507 GCA_035543655.1 Burkholderiaceae bacterium
CTCGCTGGCATAGAACGGCAGCGCGAGCGCCCAACCTGCGAGCCCGAACAGCACCAGCCAGTCGCGGGTCAGGCTGGCACTCATCGCGTGAACAACCCCTTCGGCCGCAGCAACAGCACCGCGATGAACACGGTGTACGACAGCAGTGCCTTCAGCGAGGGGCTGGAGAAGTGCATGCCCAGCGCCTCGATCACGCCCAGCAACAGCGCGCCGATCAACGCGCCTTCCATGCTGCCGAAGCCGCCGAGCGTGATCACGATCAGTGCCGTCACCGTGTACGGCTCGCCCATCGACGGGCTGATGGTGTAGGCCATCGACAGCAGGCACCCCGCCACGCCGGACAACCCGAGTCCGATGCCGAACATCAGCGGGTGCAGCCGCTCTGTGTGGATGCCGACGAGCTGGGCACCGACGGGCGATTGCATCAATGCGCGCACGCCCTTGCCGAGCAGCGTGAGGCGCAGCAGCACGATCAGTGCGCCGGCGAACACCAGTGCGAGCGCGAACACCACGAGTTTGTTGCCGGCGAACTGCGCGCCGCCGACCGGTACCGGCGTGGTCAGGAAGTCGTAGCCGCGCAGCTCACCACCCCACACCCACGAGACCAGGTTCTGCACCACGAACATCAGGCCGAAGGCCACCATCAGCGCGCGCGCTTCGAAGATGTCGAGGTTGGGCGAGGTCTTGGTGAGGCGGCGAAAGCACAGCCAGTGCACAGCGAGGCCGAGCGCCATCAGCAGCGCGAACGACAGCGGGATCATCCACAGCGGCGAGAGCCCGAGGCTGGTCTGCGCGAACCAGGTGAGGTAGGCGCCCAGCATCAGGAACTCGCCGTGCGCGATGTTCAGGATGCGCATCAGCCCGTACTGCAGGTTCAGGCCGAGCGCGACCAGCGCGTAGATGCCCCCGGTGATCAGGCCCGACGCGATGAGTTCCAGCCACGCTCCGACACTCATCGGTCAAGTCTGAAGGCGAACGCCGCTCACTTCCAGGCTGGCTTGCTCGCATTGAGCGGCGCGGTGGCGATGTTCTTCGGCCACACCACCTCGAACTCGCCGTTCTGCCATTGGCTCACCGAGCCGGGCGTGCCCACGTTCTCGCTGCCGACGAACTTGATCTTGCCGAGGATCGTGCTGTGCTCGTTGTTGGCCACGTGGTCGCGGATCGCCTTGCGGTCGATGCCGTGTTTGGCCACCGCCGCGGTCAGGATCTCGAGCGCGGCCCAGCACGCGCCGCTGGCCCAGCGGTCGGGTTCCTTGTTGAACTTCTTGCTGTGTGCCTCGAAGTACGCCTTGGCGCCCGGGCTGGTCTTGGTGTTCCACGAGCCCATGCCGAGCACGCCTTCGGCGCCGGCGGGTGTCATCACGTTCTTGTAGAGCTGGAACGCGGTGCCGACCGAGGCGTAGAAGAACTTCGGATTGAAGCCCACCTCCTTGGCCTGCTTGCTGGCCAGGATGGTGTCGGGCGGGTAGGTGAAGCCGACGAAGGCGTCCGGGTTCTTGTCCTTGATCGAGCGCAGCACCGGCGACAGGTCCTTCACGCCCCCGGGGTAGCTCTTGTCCTCGACCATGCTGATGCCCGAGCCGGCGAGCGCCACCTTGAGTGCCGCGTAGTTCTCCAGGCCGAACAGGTCGTCCACGTAGATGCAGGCCAGCGACTTGGCGCCATTGGCCTTCAGCATGTCGACCAACGCGGTGGTCATCGGCGCCGGCTGCTGCAGCATCAGGAAGAAGTACGGCAGCTTCATCTCGACGAGCCGCCTGCTCAACGCGGTGGGCGCGAGGAACGGATAGCCGAAGCGGTTGGCCAGCGGCGCGACGGCGAAGTTGGCGTTGCTGCCCCAGGGCGGCAGCACCAGGTCGACCTTGTCGCTGCCCATCAGCTTCTCGTAGGTGCGCACACAGGTCTCGACCTCGCTGCGGTCGTCCGACGAGATCAGCTCGATCGGCCGCTTGGTGCCTTTCACGTTCAAGCCGCCGGCGGCGTTCTGCTGCTCGGCCCACAACAGGTAGTTGGGCTCCTGGCTGACCTGCGCGCCGCCGGTCCACGGGCCGGTGCGCGCCATCGCATAGCCCACGCGCACCGGGCTGGCCTGGGCGAATGCGGCGGGCAGGCCGAGGCTGGCGGCGCCGGCGGCCAGGCCTTGCACCGCGCGGCGGCGCGTGAATCCGATTCGACGCGGGGTCAGGGTGCGGTCGGTCATGGCGGTCTCCTGCGGGGCGGTTTTGTGTGTGGCCGGGGGCATGGGCATCGGCAGCCCTGGTGCCGCGCGCCATGGGGCATCGTAGGCAGCGAGGGGCGCGTGCGCTATCCGGGCCATGCCGCCGCGCTTGCCGATTTGTGCAGTGCCGACCCGGAGTTTCCCTAGGGCAGGGCAGCACCGCAGGCGTCGGCCGCAGGTGGCTTTCGATAATCGAGGCCATGAGCCCCAGCGCCGCCACGACGATGGACACCGACGAGGTGTCGGCGCGCGACCGCATCCCGTTCTGGAACGACTGGATCAACCA
>DATKJN010000248.1:0-7557 GCA_035543655.1 Burkholderiaceae bacterium
CGGCAAGTCTTTCTCCGGCACCGGCACCACGCCGCAGCCATCGCAATGGATGATCGGGATCGGCGTGCCCCAGTAACGCTGGCGGCTGATGCCCCAGTCGCGCAACCGGTATTGCACCTGCTTGTCGCCGACCCCCTTGGCCTTGAGGTCGGCCGCGATCGCATCGGTCGCGGTGTCGTACGCCAGGCCGTCGTACTGGCCCGAGTTCACGCACACGCCGCGCTGCTTGTCGGCGTACCACTCGCGCCAGGCGTCGGTCGAGAACAACTCGCCGGGTACCGAGATCACCTGCTGGATCGGCAAGCCGTACTTCTTTGCAAACGCGAAGTCACGCTCGTCGTGCGCCGGCACGCCCATCACGGCGCCCTCTCCGTAGGCCATCAGCACGTAGTTGCCGATCCACACCTCGACCCGCTCGCCGCTCAACGGATGCTCGACGAAGAAGCCGGTGGGCATGCCCTCCTTGTCCATCGTCGCCATGTCGGCCTCGATCACCGACCCTTGTTTGCACTGGTCGATGAACGGTTGAAGGGCGGGCTTGTGTTGCGCCAACTGCGCAGCGAGCGGGTGTTCGGCCGCGATGGCAACGAAGGTGACACCCATGATGGTGTCAGCGCGCGTGGTGTACACCCGCAGCAGCTTGGACTCGCCGCCGATCTTGTACGGGAAGCCGAAGTTCACCCCGAAACTCTTGCCGATCCAGTTTTCCTGGATCAGCCGCACGCGGTCGCTCCAGCCTGGCAGCTTGTTCAGCGTGCAGTCGAGCAATTCGTCGGCGTAACGGGTGATGTTGAGGTAGTAGCCGGGGATCTCGCGCTTTTCAACCGGGGCGCCGGAGCGCCAGCCGTGGCCGTCGATCACCTGCTCGTTGGCCAGCACGGTCTGATCGACCGGATCCCAGTTGACGATCTGCGTCTTGCGGTAGGCGATGCCCTTTTCCAGCATCTTCAAGAAGAACCACTGGTTCCACTTGTAGTAGTCGGGGTCGCAGGTGGCGAGTTCGCGCGACCAGTCGATGGCCAGGCCCAGTGCCTTGCACTGCGCCTTCATCATGCGGATGTTCTCGTAGGTCCACGCCGCCGGCGCGACCTTGCTCTTCATCGCCGCGTTCTCCGCCGGCAGACCGAACGCGTCCCAGCCCATCGGCATCAACACGTTGTAGCCCTGCATGCGCTTGTGGCGCGCGAGCATGTCGTTGATGGTGTAGTTGCGCACGTGCCCCATGTGCAGGCGTCCGCTGGGGTACGGCAGCATCGAGCAGGCGTAGAACTTTTTCTTCTTCGGGTCCTCGGTGACCCGGTAGGCGTCGCGCGCGTCCCAGTGGGCGCGGGCAGCCGTCTCGACGTCGGCAGGCACGTACTTGTCTTGCATGCTGCGGATTGTAGGAGGCAGGTGCGTGTTGCCTCGCGCCGCGCAGGTCAGCGCGCGGGCTCGACTTTCGACTCGGTGACGAAGCCCACGCGCGACAGCCCACCCTCCTGCACCACGCCGATCAGTTCGGCGACGCGGCCGTACGACACGGTCTTGTCGGCGCGCAGTTGCACCTCGGTGGTCGGGTTGCGCACCGCGGCCTCGCGCACGCGCAGGCGCAGTGTGTCCACGGTGACTTGCTCGTCGCCCCAGAAGAAGCGTCCCTGCGTGTCGATCGCCAACGTGACGAACTGCGCCGCGTCGGTGGGCTTGGCCCCTTCGGCCTTCGGCAGATCGAGCTTCAGGCTCGAGGTCATCAGTGGCGCGGTGATCATGAAGATCACCAGCAGCACCAGCATCACGTCGATCAACGGCGTCATGTTGATGTCGCTCATCGGCTGGGCCGATGCGCTGCGCTTGAGGCGGCCGAACGCCATGGTGGCCTCAGACCGCCTGCGGCGTGCGGTCGGCGCCGAGCACCATCTCGCGCAGGTCGTGCGCAAAGCCCTCGAGTTCGGCTTCGCAGACGGCGACCCATTTGCCGTACAGGTTGTAGGCCAGCACCGCAGGGATGGCCACCGCGAGGCCGGCGGCGGTCATGATCAGCGCCTCGCCCACCGGGCCAGCCACTTTCTCGATCGTGATCGAACCGGCCGCAGAGATGCTGACCAACGCGTGGTAGATGCCCCAGACGGTGCCGAACAAGCCGACGAACGGCGCCGTGCTGCCGATCGAGGCCAGCAGGACCTGGCCGTACTGGAGGTGCGCGAGGCCGCTGTGCAAGGCATCGCGCAAGCGGCGGGTGAGCTGTGACGCCAGCACGCCCGAAGTCTCGAGCGTGCCGCTCATCGGCCGTGCGGTTGCGGCAGCGAGCAACGGCGCGAGGACCTGCTCGCGATCGAGCGTTTGCAGCTGCGAGCGGGCGCTGTCGATCGTGTCGGCGGCCCAGAACGCCGGCACGGCGCGCGCAATGTCGCGCCGTGCACGGCGCAAAACCCAGGCCTTCCACAGGATCACGACCCACGCGCTGATCGACATCGCCAGCAGCAGCAGCGCCACTGCGCGGCCGACACCGTCGGTCTGCTGCCAGAACTGTTGCAGCCCCAGCATCAGTGCTGCCCGGCCGCCCGAAGCCACTGGGCGCCCCTCGAAGGGGACCCGAGCGAAAGCGAGCTCGGGGGCGTCATCTCAGGCCAGGCCCAGCACGTCGTGCATGGAGTACAGCCCTTTGCTCTTGCCAGCCAGGAAGCGCGCGGCGCGCAGGCTGCCCTGCGCATACGTGGCACGGCTCGCGGCGCGGTGCGTGATCTCGATGCGTTCGCCGGTACCGGCGAACAGCACCGTGTGGTCGCCGACGATGTCTCCGCCGCGCACGGCGGCAAAGCCGATCGTCGAGGGGTCGCGTTCGCCGGTCACGCCGTGGCGCTCGAACACGCCATGCGTCGCGAGGTCGCGGCCGAGCGCCTTGGCCACCACCTCGCCCATCTGCAGCGCCGTGCCGCTGGGGGCGTCGACCTTGTGGCGGTGGTGTGCCTCGATGATCTCGATGTCGTAGCCTTCGTTCAAGGCACGCGCTGCCATCTCGAGCAGCTTCAGCATCACGTTGACACCGGCGCTCATGTTGGGCGCCATCACGATCGGGATCTGCTGCGCGACCTGCGCAACCTGCGCCTTCTGCGCCGGGTCCAATCCCGTGGTGCCCACCACCGCGGCCACGCCGAGCTCCCGGCACAGGGCCAGATGCGCCAGCGTGCCTTCGGGGCGCGTGAAGTCGATCAACACGCGGGCATTCGACAGCCCCTGGCGGATGTCGCTGGTGACCTGGGTGCCACTGTCCCGACCCAGGAATGCCGCGGCATCCTGGCCGAGGGCGGGACTGCCCGGCACGTCGAGGGCGCCAGCCAGGCGGCAGTCGTCGGCTCGAAGCACCGCCTCGATCAGCATGCGGCCCATCCGTCCGGACGCGCCGGCCACGGCAATGGCCAACGGCGCCTGTGCGGTCAATTGGGCTCCAGCGGGGGGTAGTCGCGCGTGGGCCCGGTCGCCTCGGGCACTGCGGCCGGCGCGGCAGGCTTGTCCGGCACCGGCAAGGCCGCGCGCTGCTCCGGCGTCAGCTCGAGCAAGGGCGTCTTGCCCGTGGCGGACGTGCGGCTGATCGAGGCCACGAACTCGCGCTCGGACGGCAGGTCGGGCGCGTCGATGCGCGTCAGCCGGTCGCCCTCGAAGTGCGCGACGATGCTGCGCTGTTGCGGTTGCGTGCCGGGCCGCTTGATCGTGAACACATAGTCCCAGCGGTCGACATGGAACACATCGGTCAACAGCGGCGAGCCGAGAACGTCGCGCACCTGAACGCGAGTCATGCCAGGGCGCACCAGCGCCAGCTGCTCCTTGGTGACCACGTTGCCCTGCACGATGTCGATGCGATAGGGCGTGATGATGCCGAGCAGGTTGCCTTCGGACTGCAGCGAAGACGCGCAGCCCCAGACCACCGAGCAGAGGCTGGCCAGGGCCAGGGTGCGCGCGAGAGCGCGGGATGGGCGCGAATCCGACATGATGCGGAACGAACGGCGCTTCGAACGGGCGCACAAGCTGGCTATGATGCGGGCGATTCTATCGGTCTGCTTCGAGCCGTCTCGCCCGACCCCCCGCTGCCATGACGCACGTCGACGAACTGAAAAGCAGCGGTCTGAAGGCCACGCTGCCGCGCATCAAGATCCTCGAGGTCTTCCAGAAGGCGGCGGTGCGGCACATGACCGCCGAAGACGTCTACAAGGCGCTGCTGGTCGAGGGCGCCGACATCGGCCTGGCCACCGTGTACCGGGTGCTGATGCAGTTCGAGCAGGCGGGCCTGCTCAAGCGCAGCCACTTCGAGTCAGGCAAGTCGGTGTTCGAACTCAACGAGGGCCAGCACCACGATCACCTGGTGTGCCTGACCTGCGGTCGCGTCGAGGAGTTCTTCGACGCGCAGATCGAGCAGCGTCAGCGTGCAGTGGCGCAGTCGCGCGGCTTCGAGATCAACGACCACTCGCTGTCGCTGTACGCGGTGTGCACCAAGAAGAACTGCCCGCACCGTCCCTCGAAATGAGGCGCTGACGCGGCCGCTCAGCTGCCGCTCTGGTCCATCGCCTTTTGATGGCGGGCGATGAACTCCTGGTAGGTGTCGATGCCGCGCAGCTGCAAGATGGTGTTGCGCACGGCGGCTTCCACTAGCACGGCCAGGTTGCGTCCGGCATCGACCGCGATGACGACCTTGCGCACGGCGATGCCGAGGATGTCTTCGTACAACGGCTCGTACGGCAGACGCTCGAAATCGCGCTCCATGGTTTCCTTGCGCACCAGGTGGACCATCAGCTTCAGCCGCATCTTCCGGCGCACCGCCGTCTCGCCGAAGATCGCCTTGATGTCGAGCAGGCCGATGCCGCGGACCTCCAGCAGGTTGGCCAGCAGTTCCGGGCAGCGCCCTTCGAGTGACGACTGCGACACCTTGTACAGATCGACCGCGTCGTCGGCCACCAAGCCGTGACCGCGCGAAATCAACTCGAGCCCGAGCTCGCTTTTGCCCAGGCCCGACTCACCTGTGAGCAGCACACCCAACCCGAGGATGTCCATGAACACGCCGTGGCGCGTGGTGCGCTCGGCGAAGTGCTGCGCCAGATAGCTGCGCACCACGTCGATCACCTGACCGGCCGACTCGCCGGTCACGAACAGTGGGATCTCGGCGCGATCGCACATCGCGACCAAGCGTGGCGGCGGCGCCACGCCGTCGGCCGTGATGAGCACCGGAGGCTCCAGGGTGACGATGCGCGAGATGCGGCGCTCCTGGTCCTCGGGGCTGACCGATGACAGGTAGGCCACCTCGCGATGGCCGACGATCTGCACGCGGTACGGATGGATGTAGTTGAGGTACCCGACCAGGTCGGCCGCCGATTGCGCATCGCGCACCGCGGCATCGTCGAATCGTCGTTCAGGGTGCGCGTGGCCGGCGACCCACTCCCAGTGCAATACCTCGCGCTGGGCCTCAAAGAGGGCTTCGGCGCTGACCGAGGTGGGCTTCATCGAGGGCCCTGCAGGATGCCGCTCTCAAGCGAGCGTCTGCGCGGCCTGCCAGTCGTGAATCAGGCGGTGCAGCGAAGCGGCATCGGGCTCGGACTTGAGCCGATCGCGCAGCGTGCGATCGGAGAGCATCTCTGCGATCTCCGACAGGATCTCCAGGTGGCGCTGTGTCGCGGCCTCGGGCACGAGCAGGAAGATCAAGAGATTGACCGCCTCATCGTCAGGGGCATCGAAGGCGATGGGCTGCTGCAGCCGCAGCACTGCGGCGAGCGGGCTCTTCAAACCCTTGATTCGGCCATGGGGAATGGCCACGCCGTGACCCAATCCGGTGGAGCCGAGGCGCTCGCGCGCGAACAAGTTGTCCGTCACTGCCGCGCGCGCGATCGCGTGCATGTTTTCGAACAGCAGGCCGGCGTGCTCGAACGCGCGCTTCTTGCTTGTGGCCTCCACATTCACCAGCACGTTGCCGGCGGGCAGGATGGCTGCGAGACGATTCATCAGCTCAACACCACGACGGACCGGTCAGACACTGCTGGCCGCGGCGAGGAGTCCCATGACAGTTGCATGAATTATAGAAACGCATTGCTGCACCGCACAGTGGACAGGGCACATGCTTGCGGGGTGTTGCTTCGCCGCTGAAATAGAGCGCAGCCCCAATGGAAACGGCCCCTGAGGGCCGTTTCGGTCGTTTTGTCAGCGCCGTGTCAGGCAGCGAGGCGCTTGGGTGCGGGGTGATGGTGGTCCTGGACCTTGTCCTTGTGGCGACACACCTGGCGGTCAAGTTTGTCCATCAACTGGTCGATGGCGGCATACAGGTCTTCGTGTGACTGTTCGACAAAGATGTCTCGGCCTTTGACATGCACGGTCACTTCGGCCTTCTGTCGTCGTTCCTTCTCGCGCAGTTTTTCGATCGACAGCAACACCGTGATGTCCACGACTTGGTCGAAGTGTCGCGTCACGCGATCCAGTTTTGTGAGCACATACTCGCGCAGGGCAGGCGTCACCTCGAGGTGATGCCCGCTGATCGTCAAATTCATCGGAACGTCCTTTCCTGGGTTGACCGATCAGCCGCAAGGCCTCGAGGCATCGAGCCGCTGTGCGCACACGACGCGCCGAATGACCGCGGTTGCGAACCACTATGCGCCGCTTCGTGTTCACCTACAAGCCCACCTGCCGGTGTAGCATCCCCGAGTTGCGGGCACGTGCGTGCCATTGCGGGCTGGGCCAGAGACGGCACATCGCGATGCCATAATCCGCGCGCCTCGCGCGAACATCACGAACGTCGACGATCGGCGTTGACGCATCGTGGGTCCGCAGCGAGCCCGATCGAGGAGGTGGACGTCCAGCCGGGCCGAAGCCAGCCACCCGTTCTGCTGAGCGGTGGAGGCACCGCATGCTCAACGTCTTCAGACTCGTCAACGGCCGGCTGTTCCAGGAAGAGATCGACAGCGCGCAGGCATTGGCGGCGCTCAAGCCGATCTGGGTCGACCTCGAAGCCCCGACCGAAGAAGAGAAGCGCTGGATCGCCGAACGCTTCGGGCTTGCGCTGCCCGAGGACATCGTCGATGACGACCTCGAAGAGTCGGCGCGCTTCTACGAAGAAGACAACGGCGAGCTGCACATCCGCTCGGACTTCCTGATCGACGAAGAGAACGAGTCGCGCAACGTCCGCGTGGCGTTCATCCTGAAAGACGGCGTGCTGCACTCGGTGCATGCCGAAGACCTGCCGGTGTTTCGCCTGCTGCGCATGCGCGCACGCCGCATTCCCGCGCTGATCGAAGACGCCAAGGACGTGCTGCTGAAGCTGTTCGATGCCGATGCCGAGTATTCGGCCGATGCGCTGGAAGGTGTCTACGACAGTCTGGAGGCGGTGGGAAACGGGGTGCTGAAGCAGGAGGTCGATGACAAGGCCGCGGCGGCGGCGCTGGCCGCGATCGCACGACAGGAAGATTTGAACGGCCGCATCCGGCGCAACGTGATGGACACGCGGCGGGCGCTGAGTTTCATGATGCGCAGCCGCATGCTCAACGCCGAGCAATTCGAAGAAGCTCGACAGATCCTGCGCGACATCGATTCACTGGATTCGCACACGGC
>DATKJN010000249.1:0-3131 GCA_035543655.1 Burkholderiaceae bacterium
CGTAGCCCGTTCGATCGCGCTTGGCGCGATACATCGCGCTGTCGGCTTGCTTGACCAGCTCGGCACCGGTGGTGCCATCCTCGGGACAGCTCGCGATGCCGATGCTCGGCAGCACCACCAGCGCCCG
This sequence comes from Burkholderiaceae bacterium, assembly GCA_035543655.1. Classification (GTDB taxonomy): domain Bacteria; phylum Pseudomonadota; class Gammaproteobacteria; order Burkholderiales; family Burkholderiaceae_C; genus JAEUPI01. Next base: position 128 of record DATKJN010000249.1, read on the forward strand.
AGAGCCGATCTGCATGGCCGCCGACACGGTGTCGAACAGCTTGCAGGCCAGCGGTTCGAGCTGCGTGCGGCTCAACGGCCCGCTGAGCAGGCAGCCGAATTCGTCGCCACCCAGCCGACACACCACGTCCTGCGTGCGCAGCGCGCCGCGCAGTCGGGCGGCGACGATCCTGATCACCTCGTCTCCGGTGTCGTGTCCGTGGCGGTCGTTGATCGACTTCAGTCCATCCAGATCGATGTACAGCACGGTGAGGCCCGCACGCGCCGGGTCTGTCGGGTTCAACGCCTGAGCCAGACGCTCATCGAAGAACAGTCGATTCGGCAGCGTGGTCAGGCTGTCGTGCAACGCGAGATGGCGCGCGCGCCGTTCACCGTGTTGCGTGGCAGCGAGCTCGGCCCTTGATTGAGCCAAGTCGGCCGTCGCGCCGATCAGTTCACGCTCGATGGCGTGGTATCGCTGCAGTTCGCGGTGCACGGCATCTCGCAGTGCATCCAACGTGTCCAGGCATCCCAGCACCTCGGCGCGAACGCGGCGTGCCGCATCGTCCGCCACGCGGCAGTCGCCGGCTGAGTCGTCGAAGATGCCGCGCAGTCGCGAACGCGCCGCGCGCAGCAACAAGCCCCAGTCGGTGCGCACCGATGGCACGGGACGAAACGATTGCACCGAACCTCCAGGCGTTGGCCCGGGCTCTCGGCAAGACCGCGTGCTCAACGTGTGCGCTCAGTCAGGGCGCCGCAGATCAGCGTTGCCAGCGACCCTTGGTCGGCGGCGGGCCCTTGCGCGCCTTGGGCGGCGGCGGCAACGCCCCCGCCTTGTTGGCGATGACGGCGCTGGCGACGGCCACCTGCACTGGCGGCGGAGAGCCCTCGGCGGTGAAGTCAGCCTGTTGCTGAGGCAGCGACGATGGCGTGGAAGTTTGCGGCGGCTGGCGTCTGATCGGCATGGTCTGGCTCGCTCGTGGAACGTGGGTGAAGGGTCTCGACCCGGGTTGGCTTGACCGACCTTCTAGCGCGTGCGGCACCCCGGGTCTGTGCGCCGAGCCACAGAGGGCAGGCCATCGTCGGGATCGTGAACGGCTCGCGTGGCGTGCATGCGCTCAGCGGATCAGTCCAGCATAGGCACGCTGGTCGGCCGCAAAACAATCGCATGCCACGGCTTCGAGTCCGGCGCGATCGAGCACGGTGATTTCGCCGCGGTGGTAGCGGATCAGTCCGCTGTGCTGCAAGGCGCTGGCGGCCACGGTGATGCCGACGCGCCGCACCCCGAGCATGTAGGCGAGAAACTCGTGCGTCACGCGAAAGGTGTCGGTGCGCGCACGGTCGTGGGTCATCAACAGCCAGCGTGCCAGGCGGGGACCGATGAGGTGGAAGCGCAGACAAGCGGCCGAAGCCGCCAACTGCGCCATCAGCACGTAGATGTAGCGGTTCAGGCTGCGCCGCAAGACCGGGCTGCGCTCGAACTCGCGTTGGAACGCCACGGCGCCCACCCGCCAGGCATGCCCCGGGCCCTGCACCAGCGCACGCAGCGGCGTCGACGCGACCCCCAGGGCCAGGTGGGCACCGAGCATGCCTTCGCGGCCCACCATGCCGACCTCGAGCCCGGGGTGCTTGTCGATGGTGGCCACCAGCGAGATGAAGCCTTCGATCGGAAAGTAAACGTGGCGTGTGGTCTCGCCGCGCTCGCACAACACCTGTGCCAGCTGCAACGGGAACGGTTCGCACACCGCCAGCAGGCGCTGGCGGTCGGCGCGAGGCAACAGCTCGATCAGGTGGTTTTCGACGGCAGTCAAAGGCGCTTCGGGTGAGAGGCCCGCATCGCAGTGCGGGTCGAAGCTCGCCTGCTGCAACCGCAGCGGCAACAGAGCCCCGATGCCGGAATGTGCGCAGTCGACTGCGACTTGACTGTCTGTCAGCGCACACAGCGGCAAGACCAGACGATCGAGCCGGCGGGCCGGGTGCGTTCAGATTGCAACCGTGCCGGGCAGCAGGCGGTCGTATTCCTTCTTGACCACGGCATAACACTCGCAGGTGCGATGCTCGAGCCCGGGCCGGTCGAGCACCTTGATGCGGCCGCGCGAATAGCGGATCAGGTTGAGCTTCTGCAGCTTGAGGGCACCTTCGGTCACGCCCTCGCGGCGCACGCCGAGCATGTTGGCGATCAGCTCCTGCGTCATCACCAGCTCGCTGCCCTGCAAGCGGTCCAAGCTGAGCAGCAGCCACCGGCACAGCTGCTGATCCAGCGAGTGGTGGCGGTTGCACACCGCCGTCTGCGCCATCTGCGTGATCAACGCTTGGGTATAACGCAGCAACAGGTGCATCACCGGCCCGGCCTTCTCGAACCCCAGCTTGACCACATGGGCCTTCAGGCGCAGCCCGTGGCCGGCGCTTTGCACCACGGCCCGGCTGGGGGTGGACTCGCCGCCCATGAACAGCGAGATGCCGACCACGCCCTCGTTGCCGACGACCGCGATCTCGGCCGATGCGCCGTTCTCCATCACGTACAGCAGCGAGACGATCGCCGTGGTGGGAAAGTACACATGGCTCAGCGTGCGCCCCGACTCGTACAGCACATGGCCGAGCGGCAACTCCACCGCCTCCAGCTCCGGCAGCCAGTGTTGCAGGTCGGCCAGCGGCAAGGCGCCCAGCAAGTGGTTGGCTTTGGGATCGGGCACTGGGGCCATGGCCGCCTTTCGGGTTGGCACAACACGGACGGACACCCGTCGCTGGGGCGGTGCGCGAACACCACACGGCTCTACGGTGGCAGAGCGAGCGTACAACGTATGTGCGATAGCGTACATACACCCCAGCCCGAAGCGAACGAGCGCGGGAGCGGGTGCTGTTGTGTTCGCCAGCGCTGAAGGCGACGCGCTAGCGCAGGTTGTCGGCCGCGAAGCCCCAGTTGAGCAACTTGGCGGTTACCGCCGCCACGTGTTCGGCACGCCGGTTCTGGTAGTCGAGGTAGTAGGCATGCTCCCACACGTCGATGACCAGCAGCGGGTGTTGAC
>DATKJN010000250.1:0-2099 GCA_035543655.1 Burkholderiaceae bacterium
CGCCGCAAGGTTATGCGCGCCAGCTGCGCAAGGACCTCGAGATGGTCAACGACTACGCCGCCGCGCTCGGCACGCCGGTGCCGATGATGGGCCAGGCGCTCGCGCTGTACCGCCGCTTGATCGAGGCGGGCCACTCAGAGCTCGACACCTCGGCGGTGTTCAAGCTCTACGAACAACGATCGATCTGACGACCACAACCACAAGGAGACAACCGATGAAAACCGCTCGCCTTCCCTTCATCGCCGCGGCCACGCTGCTGGCGCTGTGCGCCTGGACGGCTTCGGCACAGGCGCAGGTCAAGCTGCGCTATGCGCACGTGGGTGTGGCCAACGCACCGCAGACGCTGTACGCCGACGAGGTGGCCAAGCTGGTGAAGGAGCGCACCAGTGGGCGCGTCGAGATCCAGGTGTTCGCCAATTCGCAGCTCGGCGGCGTGGGCGAAATGGTCGACGGCATCAAGAGCGGCGCCATTGCGATGGGCCACCACGACTTCGCCTCGCTCGGCAAGATCCTGCCCGCCACCGCGGTGTTCAACACGCCGTTCGTCTACCGCGATGCCGAGCACGCGATGCGCGCCACCGATGCGCGCACGTCGCCGGCGCTGCAAGAGGTGAACAAGCAACTGGTGCAGGCCGGCGGCATGCGCATCGTCGGCCACCTGTTCCAGGGCACTCGCCACCTCACGTCGAAAGAGAAGGTGCTGAGCCCGAAGGACATGGCGGGCAAGAAGTATCGCGGCGTGCCGGTGAAGCTGTGGTCCACGATGCTCACCGGCATGGGCGCCGTGGCCACGCCGGTCGAAGTGTCGGAGCTCGCCACCGCGTTGGCCACCGGCCTCGTGGTGGGCCAGGAGAACCCGCTGCCCAACATCTACAACCTCAAGCTCTACGAGGTGCAGAAGTTCGTCATGCTCACCGGCCACATGCAGTCGGTGCTGTCGGTGTTCGTCAACGACCGCGTCTGGCAAGGCGTGCCGGCCGCGGATCGCAAGATCATCGAGGACACGATGATGGAAGTCGGCCGCAAGACGCTCGACTGGGACAACGAGACCGCCGCCAAGTACCGCAAGGACCTCGAAGGCAAGGGCATGACCTTCGTCGAGGCCAAGGACGGCCTCGACGTGCCGGCCTTCCGCAGCGCGGTGCTGGCGCAGGTGAACAAGGACTTCCCGGAGTGGAAGTCGTTGATCGAACAGATCCAGGCCGTCAAGTAGGCGCCCGGTGATGGCGCTGCTGGAGGGGGTGCGCACCGGGCTGCGCTGGGTTTGCCTGGCGCTGCTGTTCCTGCTGATCGCCACGCCGCTGGCGCAGATCGTGATGCGCTCGGTGTTCAACGTGCCGATGTCGGGCGCCGAGGAGCTGGCGCGCTACTTCATGATCTGCCTGGTGTTCCTCGGCGCGCCGCTGGTCACGCTGTGGGGCGGGCAGATCGCCATGGAGGAGTTCCAGGCGCTGATCCCGGCGCGGCCGCGCTGGTGGCTGCAGCTGCTGATCGAAGTGGCGGGCATCGCGCTGTTCCTGCTGATCGCGGTCGCCACCGCCGTGACCATCCGCAACAACATGAGCAACCAGACGGCGACGCTGGAGATGCCGTTCTGGTTGTTCATGGCACCGCTCGCGGTGGGCTCGCTGATGCTGATGGTCGAGACCGCGGCCAAGCTCGCGCACACGTGGAAGCGCAAACGGCCGGAAGCGAAGCACACGGTGTTGACGTGAATCGCACGCGCGAGCATGGCTCGCCGCTTGTACTGTGCCGCCGCTCGGCGCCGCGCGGCGGGCGGTACCCGGTGTGGGCTCCTGCTGTCGCGGTCGGCGCTGCGCGCCGACTTCGCTGCGATGCTCAGAGGACAAGGGCGGCTGCGATGCCGCTCGCAGCGGCGCTGAACGCGCCGCCGCCTCATGGCTTCTCGTCGGTCCGACCCTGGCGGGCCGGACTTTCCCTTGCCCTCTTGCGCTTCTCGCCGCGCCACAAGTCGCCCACCCCGGATATCACCCACCGCGCAGCATCGCTCATGGTGTTTGTCAACGAAGATCCCGGTGGCGCCGGCAATGCCGCGGTCGGGTATGCGTCGGCAGCGACATTGCGCGGCGCTGAGGACC